>NZ_JBSHCR010000002.1:0-136099 GCF_053615895.1 Isoptericola sp. NPDC055881 | reverse complement strand
GCGCCCGGGCCGCGCGGTATGTTGGCCCCCCCCCCCGCCCGGCGGCCGCGGGGGTTGGGGGGGGGCGCCTCACCGCCCCCCCCGGCCCGCCCCCCCCGCGCCGACCTCACGTCGGCGCGGGCGTCCCGTGCTCCCGCACCAGCTCTCGTCCCAGGCGGGCGAGCTCGGCGCGCACCTCGGGCGGGCTCACGACGCGTGCCTGCGCGCCCCAGCCGGCCAGGTGCCGTGCGACGTCCAGGGGCGTGGGCGCGGCGACCCGCACCCGGACCCGGCCGTCGTGCGGGTCGCCGCCCTCGTCCTCCTCGACGTGCCGCCCGAACTGGGCGCGCAGCACGTCGACGTGCTCGGGGGCGACGAGCACGGTCGCCCATGTCGCGGAGCGCCGTTCCTCGACCTCGTGCACGACGCGCCGCCACTCGGCCTGCAGGTCGAGGCCCTCGGGCACCGATGCCGGGTCGCCCGTGACCTCGACCGCGCGGACGCGGTCGACCCGGTACGTGCGCGGCCCGCGCTCCGTGCCCGCGACGAGGTACCAGGTCCCGTCCTTGTCGACGAGCCCCCAGGGGTCGACGACACGCCGGGAGGACCGGCCGGTCGCGCCCGTGTAGTCGAGCCGCACCCGCCGCCGCTCGACGACGGCGCGCTGCAGGTCGTCCACCTCGGGCGGCCGGGTCCGGCCGGCCGCGCTCCACCGTTCGGGGTCGACGACGACGGCCGCGGCGGCCGCCTCCGCCTCGGCACGGAAGGTGGCGGGCAGTGCGCGGACCAGCTTGCGCAGGGCGGCTCGTGCGTCGCCGGAGGACCTGGCACCCGGTCCGGCGAGCAGGAACAGGGCGCGGGCCTCGGGGGCGGCGAGACCGCTGAGGTCGGTGCGCGCGCCGCCGAGCAGCGACCATCCGCCGCCGCGCCCCGGCTGTGGGTAGACCGGCACCCCCGCGGCAGACAGGGCCTCCAGGTCCCGGCGTGCGGTCGCGACCGAGACCTCGAGGGCCTCGGCGAGCTCGGCCGCCGTCACGCGGGGGCGCGACTGCAGGTGGAGCAGGACCTGGATGAGCCGGTCGGCGCGCATCGTCCGAGACTGCCGCGAAAAGTGGTCAGAGGATGAGCACTTTGACGACCAGAGTGGTGCTCATCGGGTCGACCGGCCTGATGAGCACCGACCGAGGAGCCGACATGCTGCGCGGACTGACGACCATCACCTACCTCGCCGACGACGTCGCGGCGGCTCGCGACTGGTACGCCGAGGTGCTCGGCACCGAGGCCTACTTCGCCCGGGACGCCGGGGGAACGCTCGCCTACGCCGAGTTCCGCCTCGGCGACTACCAGCACGAGCTCGGCCTCATGGACCGGCGCTTCGCTCCCCCGCAGCCGGACCACGCCGGGGGTGCGGTCGCCTACTGGGCGGTCGACGACGCACGCGCCGCCCACGCGCGGCTGCTGGATCTCGGCGCCGCCCCCTACGAGGAGCCGGTCGAGCGCGGGCCGGGCTTCGTCACCGCAGCCGTCGTCGACCCGTTCGGCAACGTGCTCGGCGTCATGGAGAACGCGCACTACGACGACGTCCTCTCCGCCTTGCGGCGCTGACGGGGCGGACGCGTGCCAGCATGGGCGATGACGCTCAGGGACGGACGGCAAGGAGGCCGTGATGGCGCGCACCGACGACACCGGACCGCAGGACGACGCCACGCTGGCGCGCCGCGTCCTCGACGACGGCCGCTACCTGGTCCTGGCGTCCGCGGACGTCGACGGGCGCCCGTGGCCCACGCCGGTCTGGTACGCCCGGGAGGGGCGGGAGCTGGTCTGGGTCTCCAGGGCGACGACCCGGCACTCGGCCAACCTCGGGTCGCGTCCGACGGTGGGGCTGGTGGTCTTCGAGACCCCCGTGCCCGTCGACGGGCGCACGCGCGCGGTGTACGCGGAGGCCACGGCCGGCGAGGTGCCGGCGGCCGAGCGGGCGCGATGCCTCGCCGTCTTCGACCGCCGGTCCCGCGCCGAGGGTCTGGGCTCCTGGCCGGT
Organism: Isoptericola sp. NPDC055881; assembly: GCF_053615895.1. Lineage (NCBI taxonomy): Bacteria > Bacillati > Actinomycetota > Actinomycetes > Micrococcales > Promicromonosporaceae > Isoptericola > Isoptericola sp. NPDC055881. The sequence goes on along the minus strand of NZ_JBSHCR010000002.1, from coordinate 134,083 downwards.
GGAGCGCGTCGTCGCGCCCTCCGACATGCGCCTCTACCGCGCCGTCGTGTCGCGGCTCTTCGTGCTCGAACCCGAGCGCGACGTCCGCCGCGAGGTCGAGGTCGAGCTGTAGCCCCTCACGTACCCCCTCGCGCCGTCACCACGAGGACGACGAGCGTCACCGCCAGGAGCACGTCGAGCACGCCGCAGAACTCCGCCATCGTGTGCCCGACCACGCGCCCGGTGCGGTGGTGGTAGGTGTCCCAGGCCGCGTGCGCGAGCAGGCCCGCCGCCACGAGCAGACCGCCACCCAGGGCGTCCGCGCGGACGGCGAGCAGAGCGACGGCGGCGAGCACCACCATCGCAGCGGACTGCAGCGGCAGCGACCATGGCGGCCGGACCCGGCCGCGCGCGAGCCCGATGACCGCCAGCACCACGGCGAGGGCGATCATCCACACCGTCGGGTCCAGGTCGGTGACCTTCGCGACGCCGATCAGCACGAAGGACACCCCGAACGCCACCCAGGCCGCGCCGGGGCGCGCGAGCGCCGCCGCCGCGACGTAGACGAGGCCGGATGCCGCGAGCACGGGGACCGCGTCGCGCGCGTCAGCGAGCCCTACCGTCGTGCCGGCGGCGACCAGGACGCCGAGCGCCGCGGGCCACAGCCTGGCGAAGAGCGAGCGGCGAGCACCCTCGGTGCTCGACGACCCGTGCACCTGGTCCTGGGTCATGGTCTTCCCGCTCCCGCTCGCCGACGTGGCGGCCGCCGCCCGGCGCCTCGGACGACGGCGTCCTGGACCTCGCGATCCCTGATCGCTAAACCGTACACTCGAGTTCGAGTTAAGGACAAGGGCCCGGTCGATGCGACGACCCCCGGACGAGCGTCACGGCGCTAACCTGGACGCCTCCGTCCAGCTTGGAGGTACCCGGTGGCCACGACGCCGACGACGCCCACCCCCGCTCCGGACCGCACCCGGCGGGCCGACGCGGTCCGCAACATCGAGGCGATCGTCGCGGCGGCCACACGGCTGCTGGCGACCGACCCGGAGGCGAGCGTCAACGAGATCGCGCGGGCCGCAGGCGTCGGTCGCGTCACCCTGTACGGCCACTTCGACTCCCGGGCGACGCTCGTGCGGGAGGTCGCGGACCGCGCCATCGCCCGAACCGACGAGGAGCTCGCGCGGGTGGACCTCGACGGCGACCCGCGGGAGGCGCTCGGCCGCCTGCTGGAGGTGACCTGGCACCTGACCCACCGGTACGGCGCGCTCGTGGTCGCCGCGACGCAGGCGCTGCCACCCGAGGGGATGCACCGTGCCCACGAGGAGCCCGCCGCACGGGTGCGCCGCGTGCTCGAGCGCGGCCGCGCCGCCGGGGCACTGCGCGACGACATGCCGGTCGACTGGCAGCTCAGCGTGATCCAGGCGATCCTCCATGGCGCCTCCGCCGCGGTGCACCGCGGCGAGATCACCGCCGACCAGGCCCCGGCGCTCGTCCGCGACACGACCCTGGCCGCCCTCGCCGCCTGACCTCACCGCGCCGTTCGCCCCGCGCGACACGTGCGCACCTCTTGTCGAACAGGCGTGTTCGAGTTAACTTACTTGAACACCCGTGTTCGAGTTAGCGAGAGGGTCGACGCCATGACCGCTCCGGAGACCACCACCCCAGGCCCGTCCGCCGCGCCCGATCCCCGGCGCTGGCGCATCCTCGGCCTGCTGGGCGTCGCCCAGCTCATGCTCATCGTCGACGTCACGGTCGTCGCCATCGCCCTGCCCGACATGGGCGCCGACCTCGGCCTCGACCGCGCCGGGCTGACCTGGGTGGCGAGCGTGTACGCGCTGGTCTTCGGCGGCCTCATGCTGCTCGGCGGCAAGACGGCCGACGTCGTCGGCCCGCGTCGCGTGGTGCTCGCCGGGCTGGCGCTGTTCACCGCCGCCTCCCTGCTCGCCGGGCTGGCCGGCACGGCGGAGACCCTGCTGCTCGCCCGCGCGCTCCAGGGCGTCGGCGCGGCGGCGATGTCGCCCGCGGCGCTGTCGGTCGTCGTGCGCACCTTCAGCGGGGCCGAGCTCTCCCGCGCGCTCGGTGTCTGGTCCGCCCTCGGCGGCGCCGGGGCCGCGGTCGGCGTCCTCGTGGGCGGCCTCCTCACGTCGGGCCCGGGGTGGCCCTGGGTCTTCTACGTCAACGTCCCCGTCGGAGCCGCCCTGCTCCTCGCCCTGCACCGCACGGTGCGCCCGTGGCCCGGCTCGGGCGGCCGTCTCGACGTGCCGGCCGCCGCCCTCGCCACGCTCGCGACCGCGTCCGTCGTCTACGGCCTCGTCGCGGCCGGAGACCACGGCTGGCTCAGCGGCCCCACCCTGGGCGCGCTCGCCGGCGGGGCCGTCGGCTACACGCTGCTCGTGCTGCGCCTGCGCACCGCCGCCGCACCGCTCCTGGACCCGGCCCTGCCCACCCGACGACCCGTGGCGCGAGGTCTCGGCCTGATCCTCGTCGCGACCGCGCTGATGATCTCGGTGTTCTTCCTCGGCTCCTTCGCCCTGCAGCAGCTGCACGGGTTCAGCCCGCTCGAGACGGGGCTGTCGTTCCTGCCCGTCGCGCTCGGCACGATCCTGGGGTCCCAGCTGGCCGGCCGGGTGCTGCCGCGGCACGGCGTGCGCACGGTCTCGGTCGCCGGGCTCCTCGTCGCCGCGACCGGGTTGGCCGCCGCCGCCGGGATCTTCTCGATGACGGTCCTGGTCGTGGGGACGTGCGTCGCCGGGCTCGGTGTCGGAGCCGTGTTCGTCGCGGCGGCCGGGAGCCTCTTCTCCGCCGTACAGCCGCAGGAGGCCGGCGTGGGCTCCGGCCTGCTGAGCACCTTCCACGAGTTCGGTGCGGCGACCGGCGTCTCCGCTGTCTCGAGCATCGCCGCCGCCGCTCTCGTGACCCCCGGCTTCGACACGTTCTCCGCCGGTTACTGGTTCGCCGCCGCGGTGGCGCTCGTGGCCGGTCTCGTCTCGCTGGCTCCCCCGCGGCCGGCCGCCTGACCCGGAGGCCCGACGCCGACCTGGCCCGGCCCGGCCCGGGTCCCCCTCCGCGTCCCTGGTGCCTTGGGCGCCGGCTTCTGCTTGGATCGACGACCAGCACGTGACCCACGCGCAGGCCGAGTCGAGCTCGGTCGCCGGGCGAGGGTCGACGACGAACCCGCCCGACGAACTCGCCCGACTGACTCGCCCGACAGGGAGCTCCCTCCATGACGCCCTCTTCCCCCTCCCCCGAGCGCCGGCGCGCTGTCGTCACCGGGGCGAGCGGCTTCCTCGGCACCGCGCTCGCGGGCGACCTCGTCCAGCAGGGGTACGACGTCCTGCGCGTGGGGCGGGACGGGCCGGACGCGCGGTGGGACGTCGACGACGCCCTGGCGCGCGTCGTCGACGGGGCAGACCTGCTGGTGAACCTGGCCGGCAAGAGCGTCGGCTGCCGCTACACCGACGCGAACCGGGACGAGATCCTGCGCTCGCGGGTGGCGACCACCCGAGCGCTCCACGACGCCGTCACCCGCGCGGCCCGTCCTCCGCGGCTCTGGCTCAACGCCAGCACGGCGACCATCTACCGCTACGCCCTCGACCGCCCGCAGACCGAGGACGACGGCGAGCTCGGCACAGGGTTCTCCGTCGACGTCGCGCGCAGCTGGGAGGACGCCTTCTTCGACGGCGACCTGCCCGCCACCCGGCGCGTGGCCCTGCGCATGGCGATCGTGCTGGGCGGACCGGCGTCCGACCTGCTCGCGCGCGTCGCCCGGCTCGGCGTCGGGGGCCCCCAGATCGACGGGCGCTGGTTCAGGCACCGCCGCTACCGCGGCATCGGTGACCACCCCACCGGCGGGCCGGCACCGACCCACCACAGCCACGGCCGGCAGATGTTCTCGTGGGTGCACGTCGACGACGTGCTCCGCGCGGTCCGGTTCATCGACGAGAGCGACCTGTCCGGCCCGGTCAACGTCGCGGCGCCGCACCCCGTGGACAACCGCACCTTCATGGCCCAGCTGCGCCGGACCGTCCGCATGCCGGTCGGGATCCCCGCGCCGCGCTGGCTGCTGGAGCCCGCGATGTGGGTGCTGCGCAACGAGTCCGAGCTGGTGCTCAAGAGCCGGTGGGTGCTGCCCGCACGGCTCCAGGAGTCCGGCTTCGAGTTCCGCTGGCCCGAGCTCGCTCCGGCCCTCGACGACGCGGTGCGGCACTGACGGCCGTCGGCGTCGTTGACACTTAGATCTCTAACGGTTAGAGTTCTCATCATGACCGAGCAGCCCGTGCCCACCTCCAGCCTCGAGCTCGTCCGCTGGATCGGCTGGGCGCAGCGCAAGGCCGCCGAGGAATGGATCCGCGAGCGCGGGCTCAGCCACGAGCAGTCGTTCGTGCTCGGCTACCTGGTCCAGAACCCCGGCGCGATCCAGCGCGACATCGCCGAGGTCAGCCGCACGAGCGCCGCGAGCGTCACGAGCCTCCTGCAGGGTCTCGAGCGCCGCGGCCTCGTCGAACGCCGGCCCGAGCCCGGCAACGCGCGCGTCAAGCGCGTCCACACCACCGCCGAGGGTGCCGCGCTCATCGCGGGCTTCACCGACGCGATCGCCGCCGTGGACGAGACGATCCTCGCCCCCCTGGACACCACCGAGCGCGACACCCTGCGATCCCTCCTGACCAAGGTCGTCGCGGAGCTGCCTCCGCCCACGCGGGACTGACCCGCCGGCGCTCCGGCGCGTCCGGGACGCACGCCCACGCCCCACCCCACGCCTTCGGACGTCGCCCTACTTTCCCCTGCCTCCGCGCCGACGTGTCGTCGGCGTGCGCTCGAGCCTGCCCAGGAAAGGAGCAGCCATGAGCACCACCGACCTCCCGAACCCCACCACCGCCACCGGTCCCGACCAGAAGGACGCGGCCGCCGACAGCGTCGGCACCGACCGCTGGTACCTCGCCTCGGCCCCCATCGTCCGCGCCCTGGTGCACCTGTGCGTGCCGATGGCCGCAGCGATGATCGTCGGAGCCGTCTACAACGTCATCAACGCCGGCTTCATCGGCTCGCTCCACGACAACGCCCTGCTCGCCGCGGTCACGCTCGGCACACCGATCCTCGGTCTCGTCATGGCCGTCGGTGGGGTGTTCGGCGTCGGCGGCGGTGCGCTCGTCTCGCGGCTGCTGGGCGCGGCCGAGCAGGACCCCGCCCAGGCGCGGCAGATCCGGCACGTCTCGTCGTTCGCCCTCTGGGGCGCGGTCGCCGCCGGCGCGCTGCTCGGCGCCGCCGGGCTCATCTTCCTCCAGCCCCTCGTCACGCTCCTCGGCGCGGACGCGGCCACGGCGGCGGCGACCACCACGTACGTCGCCGTCATGCTGGCCTTCGTGCCCGTCCTCACGGCCGCGTTCTGCCTCGAGCAGCTCGTCCGCGCGGAAGGCGCCGCACGCCAGGTGATGATCGGGCTCGTCGCGTCCACGGTCGCGAACCTGCTGCTCGACGTCGTGCTCGTCCTCGTCCTGCACTGGGGCGTGGCGGGCGTCGCGCTGGCCACCGGTCTGTCGAACCTCGCCGTCGTCGCCTACTTCGCCCTGTGGCTCACGCGGCGCAGCGAGCACATGAGCCTCGCGCCCCGCTGGTTCACCCTCTCCCCCGCCGTGCTCAAGCCCGTCTTCGGCGTCGGGGTCGGCGAGCTGCTGCAGGCGTCGTTCCTCATCGTCACCGCGCTGGTGCTCAACAACCTCGCCGCGGCGTACGGGGACGGCCCGCTCGCCGCGATGGGGGTCGCCGTCCGCATCGCGCAGGTGCCCGAGTTCCTGCTGATGGGCGTCACCCTCGGCGTGCTGCCGCTCCTCGCCTACTCGTACGGCAAGGGCGACCGCGGCCGCCTCGCCGCGGCACTCCGCGTGTCCACGCTCACCGTGGGCGGCGTCGGGCTGCTGTTCGCCGTCACGGTGTTCCTGCTGCGCGACCAGGTCTTCTCGGTGTTCGTCGCCGACCCCGCCGTCCTGACGATCGGCGCCACCATCCTCACCGCGCAGCTCGTGGCCATGATCGCCAACGCCTTCGCCGGCCTGGTCACGTCGCTCTTCCAGGCGACCGGGCGCGCGGTGCCCGCCATCGTCATGTCCGTGTCCCAGGGGGTGCTGTTCATCCCCGTCGTCATCCTCGGCAACCTCTGGTTCGGGCTGCCCGGCATCATCTGGGCGCTCACCGTGACCGAGGTCGTCGTGTGCCTCGTCGGCCTCGTGCTGCTCGCCGCGACCCGCGGCGCCATCGAGCGCGGGCTCGCCGAGGGCAGCCCGGAACGGGCCGCGGCGACCCTCGAGCAGGCCGCTGCCTGAGCCCCGGTCGGGTCGCAGGTCAGGTCGCTACGTCGGACCCGATGCGGACACCCGGCAGTCCGGCGCAAGATCGTCCTGGTCGTGGGTAGGACTGCCGGGTGTCAGCGCCGGCGGGACCGCAGGAGGCCGATGAACTCGTCGGCCATGTCGAGCTTGCGCGCGAGGTCGGCGCGCCGCTCCTCCGCCCGGGCGACGTAGTCCGCGAGCCGGGTGCGCGTCTCGTCGAGGTCGTCGACGTCCGGCCCGTCCGCGGCGTCGAGACGGTCGACGAGGTCGAGCAGGTCGCTCATCTCCTCGAGGGTGAACCCGAGCGGCTTCATCCGCCGGACGACGAGGAGCCGCTCGACGTCGCGCTCGGTGTAGAGCCGGAACCCGCCGTCCGTGCGCCCGGACGGGCGCAGGAGGCCGACGTCGTCGTAGTGCCGGAGGGTCCGCAGGGACAGGCCCGTGCGCTCGGCGACGGCACCGATGTGCATCGTGCCCGCCGTCGTCCCGGTGGTGTCGTCGCTTCGCCCGTCCATGGGTCCCGATTGTCCCCGATGCGGGCAGGTGAACTCTACCCTCACGTCAGGGTAGAGTTGCTGCCGCGTCCGAGCCTTCCGCCGACGCCCTCCCCCGCTCGCAGTCCCGAAGGAATCCCGCGTGCCCGACGCCCCCCGCACCCCCGTGCCCCCGCCCGCCCCGCGACCGGCCCCCGCCGCCGGAGCGCCCGAGGCGACGGCGTCCGGGTCGTTCCGGGCCGCGTTCAGCTCCGCCCGGACCCTGCGCACGGAGGTCCTGGCGGGACTCGTCGTCGCCCTCGCGCTGATCCCCGAGGCGATCGCCTTCTCGATCATCGCGGGCGTCGACCCGCGCATCGGCCTGTTCGCGGCCTTCACGATGGCGGTCACCATCTCGTTCGTCGGCGGCCGGCCCGCCATGATCTCCGCCGCCACCGGCGCGGTCGCGCTCGTCGTCGCCCCCGTGGTGCGCGAGCACGGCACGGACTACCTCGTCGCGACGGTGATCCTCGCCGGGGTGTTCCAGATCGTCCTCGGCCTGGTCGGGGTCGCCAGGCTCATGCGCTTCATCCCGCGCTCCGTCATGGTCGGCTTCGTCAACGCGCTCGCGATCCTCATCTTCACCGCGCAGCTGCCGCACCTGTTCGGCGACAAGGTCTCCGCCGACAACCGCTGGCTCATCTACGCACTCGTGGTCGTCGGCCTGGTCGTCATGGTGCTGCTGCCGCGCTGGACCACGATCATCCCGGCACCCCTCGTCGCGATCGTGCTCCTGACGGCCGCCACCGTGCTCGCGGCGATCAACGTCCCGACCGTCGGGGACGAGGGCCAGCTGCCCGAGTCGCTGCCCTCGCTGCTCCTGCCCGACGTGCCCCTCAACCTCGAGACCCTGCGGATCATCGCGCCGTTCGCCCTCGCGATGGCCCTCGTCGGGATCATCGAGTCGCTCCTGACCGCCAAGCTGGTCGACGACATCACCGACACCCACTCCGACAAGACCCGCGAGACGTGGGGCCAGGGCGTGGCCAACCTCGTCACGGGCTTCTTCGGCGGCATGGGCGGCTGCGCCATGATCGGCCAGACCATGATCAACGTGAAGGCCTCGGGCGCCCGGACCCGCCTGTCGACCTTCCTCGCCGGCGCCTTCCTGCTCGCCCTCGTCGTCGGGCTCGGCGACGTCGTCGCGATCATCCCGATGGCCGCCCTCGTCGCCGTGATGATCATGGTGTCCGTCGGCACCTTCGACTGGCACTCCATCAAGCCGTCCACCCTGCGGCGGATGCCCAAGTCCGAGACGGCGGTCATGCTCGCCACCGTCGTCGTCACCGTCCTCACCCACAACCTCGCCTACGGCGTCCTCGTCGGTGTGGTCGTCGCCGCGGTCCTGTTCCTCCAGCGGGTCTCCCACCTGACCACGGTCCGCCGCCTCGACGCCGAGGACGCCGACGACGAACGCGTCTACGCCGTCGACGGCGAGCTCTTCTTCGCCTCCTCGAACGACCTGGTCTACCAGTTCGACTACACCGCCGACCCCCACCGCGTCGTGATCGACATGACGAACGCGCACGTGTGGGACGCCTCGACCGTCGCCGCCCTCGACGCCGTGCAGCACAAGTACGCCGCGCACGGGAAGGTCGTCGAGTTCCGCGGGCTGAACGCCGACAGCACCGAACGGCTCGACCGCCTGGCCGGCAGGCTCGGCGCCGGCCACTGACGACGCCGACCTCGGGACCCGTCCCGGAGGGCGCCGTCCGTCAGCACACCGTCAGGTGCCGGTGACCCGCCGCGCCCGGTCCCCGCAGACCAGCGCCGGTAGCGTCGGAGCAGCCGTCCCGAGGAGGTCCGCGTGCCGCACGCGCCCGACCGCCCGCGCGCCGCGTGGGAGCTGCCCGCCCTGACCGTGGCCGGGCTCGCCGCCGCGGTGGGCGCGCTCGCGGCATGGGCGCACGCGCTGCGCGGCCAGGACGGCGTCGTGCTGCTCACGGGCGCCGAACCGTTCGTCGGACACTGGGACGTTCGTGCCGGGGTCGGCACGGCCGTCGCCGTGGCGGTCGCCGTGGCCGTCGTGGCGTTCGGCCCGCGCCTCGCGACGACCCTGCGCTGGCCCGCCCTGCTGGCCGCCGCCGGTGGTGGCGCCCTGGCCTTCGCCCTCGCGCTCGGCGCCCTGGTGTCGTGGGACGACCTCGCCGCGCCCCTCGCGGGCCCGCACGAGTACCTGCCCGCCGTCCCGGCGGCCGCCGCGGACCCGGCAGCCTTCGTCCGTACCTTGACCGCGCGACTGCCCGACCAGCCCATCCACGTGCGCGGGCACCCGCCCGGCTTCGTGCTCCTGCTCGCCGGGCTGGACCGGCTCGGGCTCGCCGGCGCGGGCTGGGCCACCGCCGTCGTCGTCACCGCCGGTGCCAGCGCGCTGGTCGCGGTCGCGATCACGCTCCGCCGGCTGGGTGGCGCCCCCGGCGAGGGAACCGCCCGCCGCGCCCTTCCGGCGGTCGTGCTCGCGCCCGCCGCGCTGTGGGTCGCCACCAGCGCGGACGCGCTCTTCGCCGCCGTCCTCGCCTGGGGTGTCGCGGCACTCGCCGTCGCGTCGACGACGGCACGTCCCGGCGTCCGGTGGACGGCGGCCGTCGGCGCGGGGGTCCTCCTGGGGGCGTGCCCGTTCCTCTCCTACGGCCTGCTCCACATGGGCGTCGTCGCGCTCGTCGTCCCGTTCGTCACCCGGCGGTGGGCGCCGACGGTCGTCGCGGGCGCCGTCGTCCTCGCCACCGTCCTCGCCTGGGGTGCCGCAGGGCTGTGGCTGTGGGACGGGCTGGCGGCCACGCACGAGCAGTGGGGGGCAGGCTCGGGCACGGGCCGCCCGTACCTCTACTTCCTCCTGGCGGACGTCGTGCTGCTGGCGGTCCTCGTCGGTCCCGCCGGGACCGCCGGCCTCCTGGGGGCACGCCGGCTGGACCCCGCGACGCGCGCCCTGGTCCTGGTGGCCGTCGCCTCCGCCCTGCTCGGCGCGGTCCTGGGGTTCGAGCGCGGCGAGGTGGAGCGGATCTGGCTGCCGCTCGCGTGCTGGGTGGCTCCCGCCGCAGCCACGCTCGTCGACCCGGCCCGGCTCGCGTCGTGGCGGTGGTGGTGCGGCGCACAGGGGCTCGCCGCGATCGCGCTGGCGACCGTGCTGCGGTCGCCGTGGTGACTGACGGCGGATGACGGCGGCTGGGCGTCAGACAGCCGTCAGGTCCCGGCCGGAGATCCGCTCCTAGGCTCGGGACATGCCCTTCCCCGAGGTCCGCCCGACGCCTCCCGGCGACCCGGCGCGCCGCCTCGTGCCGCCCCGAACCGACGACTTCCGCTCGCCGGTGCACGACCCGCGGGTCGTGGCGCGGGTCGGCGTCCTGCTGGGGTCGGCCGTCGTCGTCCTGTTCCTCACCGGGCTGGTGTCGCACCTGTCCCAGCACCCCGTGGCGTGGCTGCCCCTGCCGTGGGGTCCGACGCCGTCCTGGGGGTACCGGCTCACGCAGGGCACGCACGTCGCCGTCGGGTTCGCGTGCGTGCCGCTGCTGCTCGCCAAGCTGTACACGGCGTACCCGCGGCTGTTCGAGCGGCCCCCGGTGCGCGGGCTCCTGCACGCGGTCGAGCGCGCGTCCGTCGCGGTGCTCGTCGCGGCGACCACCTTCCAGATCGTCACCGGCGTGCTCAACGTGTTCCAGGTGTACCCGTGGCGGTTCAGCTTCGTCGCGGTGCACTACGCGGCGTCCTGGGTGGTCGTGGGCTCGGTGGTCGTGCACGTCGGCGTCAAGCTGCCCGTGATCGTCGCCGCCCTGCGCCGGCCGGTCGGCGAGGACGCCCCACGGCCGGACGCGCCGGAGGTGCGGGAGGGACAGGACGAGGACGGCGCGACCACCCGTCGCGGGTTCCTCGCCGCCGTGGCCGTGACGACCCTGGGCGTCGTCGCGCTCACCGTCGGCCAGACCGTCCGCCCGCTCGCGCCGGTCGCGCTCCTCGCGCCACGCGACCCGCGCGTGGGGCCGCAGGGACTGCCGGTGAACAAGACGGCGCGGTCCGCCGGGGTGGAGACCGCGGCGGCCGACCCGGCCTGGCGGCTCCGGCTCGACGGGCCGGGCGGCGCGCGCGAGCTGGCGCGCGCCGACCTCCTCGCGCTCGCGCAGGCCACCGCCGTCGTGCCGATCGCGTGCGTGGAGGGGTGGAGCGCCACCGCGACGTGGAGCGGGGTGCGCGTGCGCGACCTCGTGCAGCTCGTCGGCGGCACGGACCGTGACGACGTGCGGGTCGAGAGCCTGCAGGAGGGCGGGTCGTACCGCGAGTCGGTGCTGCCCGCGGCCTGGATCGCGTCGGACGACACCCTCCTCGCGCTGCGCCTGGGCGGCGAGGACCTGGACCTCGACCACGGCTTCCCCGCGCGGGTGGTCGCGCCCAACCGGCCCGGGGTGCTGCAGACCAAGTGGGTCGGGCGGATCACGGTGCTCTCCGCCTCCGGTGCTGCGGGAGGTGCGGCGTGAGCGGGGACCGGGCGGTGCGCACCTGGCGTCGGGTGCTGGTCGCGGGGGGTGCGGCGCTGCTCGGCTTCGGCCTGTGGACGGCGTGGTCCACCGTCCCGCAGGGGCAGTGGCTGTCCGCCCTCACCTGGCTCGCCGGCGGGGTGGTGGTGCACGACGCCGTCCTCGCCCCCGTGGCCGTCGCGGTCGGCGCGCTGGTGCTCCCCCGCGTCCCGGCGGTGTGGCGGGGCCCGCTGCGCGGGGGCTTGCTCGCGGCGGGCGCCCTCGCGGTCCTGTCGGTCGCCCTGCTCGCCGGGGCGGCCGACCGCCGGAACTGGTCGGTGGTGCCGCACGAGCCGTGGCCGGCCGTCGCGACCGTGGTGCTCGTCGTGGGCGCCGGGGTCGTGGCCGGCGCGTTCCTCAGCGCAGGTCGGGACCCGGGGGCGCGGACTTCCGGAGGACGACGGCGGTCCGGCCGGCGGCCGTCCACTCCTCGGCCACGCTGAGGCCGACGCCGGCGGCCACGTCCCGCAGCGCGTCGGCGCCCAGCCGGGCCCACGGCATCGCGTGGCTGTGCCGCCCGTCGGCGGCCCGCAGGACGACGGGCGACAGGTCGCACGCCTCCCGGTCGGGGTCGGTCTCGACGAGGACGCCGCCCCCCGGGCGCACGAGCTCGGCACACCGCCGCAGCAGCGCGGACGGGTCGCCGCCGATACCGATGTTCCCGTCCGCCAGCAGCACGGTCCCCCAGCGCCCCTCCCCGGGCAGCGCCGCCTCGACCGCACGCCGCAGCGCGACGGCGCCGCGGTCGCGCGCCTGGCGCACGGCCGCCCGCGAGACGTCGATCCCGAGGCACGGCACCCCGCGGCGGCCGAGCTCGGCGGCCAGCCGGCCGGGGCCGCAGCCGACATCCAGCACGGGGCCCACGCAGCGCGCGAGCAGCACGTCGTCCGACGCCGTGGCGGGCGCTGCCCACGTGCTGACGTCGAGCGGGCGGGCCCCGTCCTCCTGCTCCACCATCACGGGGACGCCGCCGAGGGCGGCCTCGTAGAGCACGACGGGGTGGTGCCGCCGTGCGGCGGACACCGTCATGAGGCGATCCGCCGCGTACCGTCCTGCACGGCGCCGTCCTGCACCGCGCCGGCCCGCACCGCGGCGTACCACCGGCGCGCGAACCGCGTGCCGGGCGCCGCACGCGCCACGGCCTCGGCGTCGTCGGGCTCGTCGACGTCCCGCAGCTGCGGCAGCAGGCCCACGCTCAGGCCGTGGGAGCGCAGCCGCGCGAGCTGCGCGGCACCCGTGGTCGGCACCGACATCGGCACGTCGAGGAAGAGGGCCGGGTCGGGGGCACGCAGACCGATGGCCCAGTAGCCGCCGTCGGGCGCGAGCCCGAGCACGGCGTCGTGCCCCGCGAGGTCGACCCGCGGCAGCAGCGGTCCGAGCTGCGGCGTGTCCATCCCCACGAGGAACGCCGGGCCGGGGTGGCTCGCGAGCACGTCGCCGAACGCCCCGGCCAGGCGGCGGTCGAGGCCGCCGGGCCGCTGCGGGAGCACGGTGAAGCCGGGCGGCACCCACGGACCGGGCACGCCGTCGAGCACCAGCACGTGCTCCCCCGGCAGCGCTGCGACCGCCTCGCACGTGTCCGCGAGCGCCGCGGCGGCGACGTCGGCCGCCTGCTCGGGGGTGAGCCGGCTCGTGAGGCGTGTCTTCACGCGGCCGGGCACGGGGGCCTTGGCCAGCACGACGATCGTGCGGGGCGGGTCGACGGGCAGCTCGACGGGCAGGTCGCGGCCCGTCACGACGCGAGCACCCGCGACATGTCGCGCACGGCACGCCACGCGCCGAGCGGGGTGCCCGTCACCTTCGAGCGTCCGACGCGCGGCCGGTACGGCACACCGACCTCGTGGACGCGCCATCCGGCGTCGGCGGCGGCGACGAGCATCTCGAGGGGGTACCCGGAGCGGCGGTCCGCGAGGTCGAGCCGGAGGAGAGCCTCGCGGCGTGCGGCGCGCATCGGGCCGAGGTCGTGCACGTCGGCGCCGGTGCGCCGGCGGGCGCGCCGCGCGACCTCCCGGTTGGCGAGGCGCAGGTGCCAGGGCCACGCGCCGGGCTCGGGCAGGCGGCGCCCGAGGACGAGGTCGGCGTCGCCGCGGGCGACGGGGTCGACGACGCGGGGCAGGTCGGCGGGATCGAGGCTCGCGTCGGCGTCGCAGAACGCGACGACGTCGGCCGTGGCGGCGCGCAGCCCGGCGTCGCACGCCGCCCCGAAGCCACGCACGGGCGCGGGCACGACGAGCGCCCCGTGCGCCCGCGCGACGTCCGCGGACCCGTCGGTCGACCCGTTGTCGACGACGACGGCGCGCATCCCGGCGGGCAGCCGCGGCAGCAGCCAGGCGAGGCCCTGCGCCTCGTCGAGGCACGGCAGCACGACGTCGACGCCGGGCGGGGCGGTCCCCGCGAGGTCGACGGCACGCTCGGGTGCGGGCGGCCCGGGCGGTCGGAGGTTCGTCACCCCCCGACCGTACGAGCGGCGGGCCGCACCGGCGCCGTGGACGGACCTGACGATCGGCTGACGGTCGCTCGCCGGGGCGCCACCGGGCCTGTGCTCGCGACCGGCGCGCACGGTCGCCGGGCTACTGTGCTGGCATGAGCACAGCGGCGGGAGACGACCGCGCGGAGACCTCGCGCGGCACGGTGTCGCGCGTCCTCGTCGTGGACGACGACCCCCTCACCGCGGCGAGCGTCGCCGCGCACGTGACGGCGTCCGGGCACGCGGCGCGCACGGCGACCGACGCGGTCGAGGGCGAGCGCACGTGGCGGACCTGGGAGCCGGACGCCGTGGTGCTCGACGTGCGCCTGCCCGGCCGCTCGGGCCTGGAGCTGCTCGCCCGGCGGCGCGAGCAGGGCGACGGGACGCCGGTGCTGCTGCTGTCCGGGCTCGGCGCGGTGGACGACCGCGTCGGCGGCCTCGAGGTCGGCGCCGACGACTACGTCGTGAAGCCGTTCGACGCTCGCGAGCTCGTGCTGCGGGTCGAGGCGCTCCTTCGCCGCGGTCCCGGTCCTGTCGAGAAGGCCCCGACCCGGGTGGTCGCCGGCGACCTCGTGGTGGACGGCGCGGACCGCACCGCGACGTACCACGGGCGCGTCGTCGCGCTGACGCCGCGGGAGTTCGCCCTGCTGCACTTCCTCGCGTGCCAGCCGGGACGGCCGTTCGGCCGCGCCGAGCTGCTGCGCCGCGTGTGGGGATGGAGCTTCGGCGACGACTCGACCGTCATGGTGCACGTGCGGCGGCTGCGGGCCAAGCTCGAGGACGACCCCGCGGAACCCACCCTCATCGTCAACCTGCGCGGTTCCGGGTACGCGCTCGCGGCACCCGCCGCGGGCGCGGACGCCGACGCCGACCACCGGGTGGTGGCCGGATGACCGACACCGGGTTCATGCTCGCGGTCACCGCGGGCTGTGCGGTCGTGGTGGGCCTCCTCGGGGCGTGGGCGGTCCGCGGAGCCCGGCGGGTGTCCCTCGTGCTCGCGCTGGTCCTCGCCGCGCTCGTGCCGTTCGCGGCCGTGGTGCTGGCCCTGTCCATCAACGTCTCCGCGATGTTCCTGTCCGAGCACGACGCGGGCGTGGTGCGGCTGGTGCTGGGCGCGTCCTCGGTGCTCGCCGCGGTCATCGCGGTCGTGCTGGGCCGCACGGTGGCCGAGGACGCGCGCCAGGTCCGGGTCCTCGCCCGACGTCTCGCGGACGAGTCCGAGGCCCGCGAGGCCGGTCGCCCAGCGGGCGCGACGGGCGGCGCTGCGGGCGTGGACCTGGGCACGGTGCCCGTCACGGTGCCCGCGACCGCCGAGCTGGCGCGCGTCGTCGCGGACCTGGAGGAGACGAGGGTGCGGCTCGACGCGGCCCGCGAGAGCGAGCGCGCCGCGCAGGCCGCCCGCCGCGAGGTGGTCGCGTTCGTCAGCCACGACCTGCGCTCGCCGCTCGCCGGGGTGCGCGCGGCGGCCGAGGGGTTGCGCGACGGCGTGTTCGCCGACCCGGCCCCCGCGCTGGACGGGATCGTCGCCGCGACCGAGCGCATGGCCCGGATGATCGACGACCTGTCGGAGCTCGCCCGCCACGACCGGCCGCGCGAGCGCCCCGAGTCGCGCGCGGTCGACATGGCGGACGTGCTCGACCGGGTCGCCGCGCACGCGCGCCCCGTGGCACGGTCCGTCGGTGTCGAGCTGCGCCTGGACGTGCGCGACGAGGTGCTCGTCCTGGGGGACCCGGACGACCTCGAGCGCGTGCTGGACAACCTGGTGACCAACGCCGTGCGTGCGAGCGGGACCGGCGCGCCGCGCCCTTCCGGTGCGGCGCGCGGCGTCGTGACGGTCGAGGCGGCGGTCGTCGACGGTGCCGCACGTGTCGTCGTGCGCGACACCTGCGGCGGCATCCCCGCCGACGCGCTGCCGCACGTGACCCGGCCCGGCTTCCAGGCCGGCGGGGCGGCCGACGGCGCCGACGGCCTGGGGCTGGCGTTCGTGGACCAGGTCGTGGACCGGCACGGCGGCACCCTGGACGTCGCGTCCGCCGACGAGGGGTGCCGCGTCGAGGTACGGCTGCCCGCCGCGGGCTGACGCCCCCTCAGGCGACGAGCTGGGCGAGCCCCTCGGCCAGGCTGGTGCGGGCGTGCCAGCCCAGGACCGTGCGCGCCTTGGCGCTCGACGCGGTGACGTGCCGGACGTCGCCCGCCCGCCACTCGCCGGTGACGACCGGGGCGGGGGCGTCGAGCAGCGCCGCGACCAGGCGCGCGACCTCCCCGATCGTCGTGACGGTGCCGGACCCGACGTTGAACGCCTCCACCCGCCCGGCGGCCTGCGGCTGCTCGACGGCGGCGACGACGGCGCGTGCGACGTCGTCCACGTGCACGAGGTCGCGGCGCTGCCCGCCGTCCTCGAAGACCTTCGGCGCCCGCCCGTGCTCCGCCTCGGACCGGAAGATCGACGCGACCCCGGCGTAGGGGGTGTCGCGCGGCATCCCCGGCCCGTAGACGTTGTGGAAGCGCAGCGCGGTCGCGGTGGCGCCCGTGGCCCGCGTCCACGAGGCGAGCAGCCGCTCCCCGTGCGCCTTCGTGTCGGCGTACACGTTGCGGGGGTCGGCCGGGGCGTCCTCCCCCACGAGCCCGGGACGCAGGACGCGTCCGCACGCCCAGCACCGGGGGTCGAAGACGCCCGCGGCCAGGTCCGTCTCCGAGCGCGGCGGCGGGCTCGTCGGCCCGTGCTCGTCGCACGCGTACGCCCCCTCGCCGTAGACGACCATCGAGCTCGCGTACACCACGTGCGGCGGGCGGGAGCCGGCGTCGGCGGCCGCGCGCAGCAGCACCGCCGTGCCGAGGTCGTTGGAGGACACGTAGTCGTCGATGTCGCCGATGCCCACGCCGAGCCCGACCTTCGCAGCCAGGTGCACGACGGCGTCGCACGCGGCGAGCGCCCCGCGCACGGCGTCGGCGTCCCGCACGTCCGCGTGGACGAGCGGGACGCCGTCCGGGAGGGCGGGGTGCGGAGACCCTGCGTGACGGCTTCGTGCGCCGTGCACGTCCGGCCGCAGGGAGTCGAGGACGAGGACGTCGTGCCCGGCGGCGGCCAGGGCAGCGGTGGCGGCGGAGCCGATGAAGCCGGCCCCGCCGGTGACGAGGATGCGCATCACCCCAGCATCCCGGGCAGCCCGGGCTCCCGACAGCGGCGGCGCCTGACGATCGGCTGACGATGGCGCCGTCGTGCCTCGTCGCGCCCTCGTCCCGGCCCGGCCGCGGTCTACGGTGGCGACCGTGAGCGAACCGACCGCACCCGTGGGCATCCTGGGCGGCCCCGGCCTGTACCGGCTGCTCGACGACCCCGAGCCCGTTCCCGTGACGACGCCGTTCGGAGACCCGTCCGACCCGCCCAGCCGCGGCACGTTCGGCGGACGGCCCGTCGTGTTCCTGCCGCGGCACGGCGCGGACCACCGCATCCCGCCGCACCGCGTGAACTACCGCGCGAACCTGTGGGCGCTGCGCTCCCTGGGCGTGCGGCAGGTGGTGGCCGCGTCGGCCGTGGGCGCGCTCGTCCCGGAGCTCGGGGCGGGGACCGTCGTCGTGCCGGACCAGATCATCGACCGCACGTCGGGGCGCGAGCACACCGTCTACGGCGACGTCGGCACGGTGGTGCACGTCCCGTTCGCCGACCCCTACTGCCCCCGCGGTCGGGTCGTCGCGGTGAACGCCGCACAGGCCGGCACGCTGCCCGCCGTGGACGGCGGGACCATGGTCGTGATCCAAGGCCCGCGCTTCTCCAGCCGGGCCGAGTCCCGCCGCAACGCCGCCGACGGCGGCACCGTCGTCGGGATGACGGGGATGCCCGAGGCGGCCGTCGCCCGCGAGCTCGCACTCTGCTACACGACCCTGGCGCTCGTCACCGACGCCGACGCCGGCGTGGACCGCGACTCGTCAGTCTCCCACGCGGCCGTGCTGGAGATGTTTGCGCGCAACGTCGGCGCGCTGACCGACGTGCTGCGCGACGTCGTCGCCGACCTGCCCGACGACGACTGCCACTGCCGGCACGTGCTCGACGGGCTGGAGCTCCCCTTCGAGCTGCCCGCGTAGGGGACGACGCGCGCGGGCGTCCTCAGTCGGCCGGTGCGACGTCGGCGCTCGCCCGCTGCTGGGCCATGCGCCGGAGCGTGAGCAGCACGGGGTCCGTGAGCAGGGTGCCGACGACCACGCGCTTGACGGCCCCGGCGCCGTCCTCGGGCACCGACGCGACGTCCGCGGCGGCCACCGTCTCCGCCCCCTCGGCGAGGGCGTCGAGGTAGGCGTCGGGCAGGTCGATGCCCGCAGCCTCGGCGGCCCGGAGCTGGTCGGCGAGGCGGGCGACGAGCGGGTCGTCGTCGGCACACCAGTCCCGGGTCGCGACCAGCTCGGCGGCGCGCGCCTTCCAAGGATCGGGCCGGTCGGCGGGCCCGTCACCCGGCGCGGGGCGGTCCTGCTGCCGGCCCTCCTCGCGCGCGAGCATGACGCGCTGCGCCGCACCGAGCAGCTCGTGCCGGGTGGACGGCGGGTCGTCCAGGACCGCGAGGACCTCGCGCACCGCGCCGAGCGACAGGCCGGCGGAGTCGGTGAGCGCGCGGACCAGCCGTACCCGCTCGACGTGCGTCGCGTCGTACACGGCCTGGGTACGGGCGGTGGCCGTACCGGTGTGCAGCAGCCCCTCGCGCAGGTAGTACTTCAGCGTCGCGACCGGGACCCCGGTGCGTTCCGCGAGACCTGAGATGCGCATGTTCCTCCGTCCGACCTCTTGACATTGGAGAGTAGCACTCCCCAATATTGGAGAGTCGCACTATCTGTTCTCACGGAGGTCACTCATGTCCACCCTGACGACCCACCAGCACGAGGGCAGCCTCGCCGTCTTCCTCATCGGCGCGCGGGTGGTCAAGCCCTGGCGCCCCGACGCGTGGCTGCCCGCGTTCACCGCGATGGGGCCGATGCTCGCCGAGCTGGCCCGCGACCCCGACGCGGGCCTCCTCCACGCCCGCACGGCGATCGACGCGGACCTGCGCGGAGTCACCGTCGTGCAGTACTGGCGCAGCATCGAGGACATCTACCGCTATGCCAACGCCGACGAACGGCGCCACCGCCCCGCCTGGCTCGCGTTCTACCGCCGCGCGCACCGCGTGCCGGGCGCCGTGCAGGTCTGGCACGAGTCCTACGCCATCCCGGCCGGCGGTCACGAGAGCCTCTACGCCGACGCGCCCCGGCCCTTCGGCATCGCGCGCGCCACCGGCAGCGTGCCCGTCTCGCGCCGGGGCCGCACCGCCCGCGAGCGGCTGGGCAACCCGGTCGCGCCGCAGTGAACCGAGGTCCGGCGCGGCGCCGGGGGACGTCGGGTCACGACCCGCGCGGGTCCGGCCATCCGGCGAGGTGACCGAGCCAGGCGATCGCGATCCACGGGCCGTGGAGCTCGAAGTCCCCGTCCGCCCCGGCCACGTGCGCCGTGCAGTCGTCGGCGGGGCCGGTCAGATCACCGTCGGCCACGATGCCGACCAGGCGCAGTGCCGTGAGGTCGAGGTCGACGCGGCGCGGCAGGCCGGGTGGGACGACCCAGGCGCGGGTGGCGGACAGGTGCAGCATCGGCCGGTCGGCGTGCTGACCGGGCATCCACGACACGGTACCCGTCGTGACCGCGCAGGTGAACCCAGGGATCGCCTTCGCCGGATCGCGTGGGAGGCGGCGCCGGGCGAGCGGGCGCGGCCAGTCGACAGAGCCGCCGCCGGAGTCGAGAGCGACCAGGATTCCGGCCACCACGACCTCGACCACCGCCGCGAAGGCTCCCTGTGCCACCCGCCCGGCCCGGGTCTGGGGACCCGGCGACCGCCAGCCGATCAGGTCGCGGACTCGCGGCTGCCGGCTCACGGCGCCGCACCGGTTCGGGTCATGACGAACAGTGTGAGGCAGCTCCTCCCCTGCCGAGCTCGGGGGCACCTGTCGCTCGGCGGTCGGTCCGTTACCGTGGTCGCCGGTCCGGCGAACTCCGCCGGAGGCTGAACGGACGGGGCGGCGGACACCGGATGGCTCGAGCGCACCAGGGACCCTCAGGTCAGGACGGGGACGACCTGCTCGACCTGCTCGACACCCTCGACATCGACGACGGCACGCCGGACGGCAGCGCCCCGATGCCGCTGGACGAGCTGGCCGTGCTCGCCCGGTCGCTGATGGACCAGCACGGCCTGCACGACTGGGCGTTCGCGTGGGACCGCGCGGTGCGCCGGGCCGGGGCGACGCGGTGGAAGTCGCGCACCATCTCCCTGTCGAAGCCGCTGATGCTCCGGTTCCCCCGCGAGGACGCGCGCGACACGGTCCTGCACGAGGTGGCGCATGCCCTCGTCGGGCACCGCCACGGGCACGACGCCACCTGGAAGGCCAAGGCCGCCGAGATCGGCGCCCGACCCCAGCGCTGCTTCGACGCGTCCATCGCCCAGGTCGACGGCGACTGGACCGGCACCTGCCCGCGGGGGCACACCCACAGCCGGCACCGCGCGCCGAAGCACGCCGTCGTCTCGTGCGGCCTGTGCGCCCCGAAGAAGTTCGACCGCCGCTACCGGCTCACGTGGACGTGGAGGGGTGTCGCCGTCCTGACGCCCGGGAGCCGCGTGGAGCTCGTCGGCGACGACGCCTGGCGCGGCAGCCGCGGGCGGGTCACCAAGCTGCTGGACACCCGCTACGCCGTCACCCTCGACTCCGGACGGCGGCTCCACGTGCCCTTCGACCTGGCCGCGAGCACGCGGCGCTGACGGCGTCGCACGTCGCAGGTCCGGCTCCGTGCCGCACGCGGGGTCGTCACCAGTCGACGATGCTCGACACCGCTCGCCCGACTCCTCGGACGAGCCACACGAGGCCGCGCCCGACGTTGACGACCAGGCTCAGGAGCTCGAGCCCTTCCCAGACGTAGCGGATGCCTCGACCTGTCGCGCGGAACGGACGCCCCACCCGGTGCCCGAATCCTTGCCGCGTGACCCCCGCCGTCGTCATGGCGAGAGGGTGGCACGGCGAGCGGT
Source organism: Isoptericola sp. NPDC055881 (assembly GCF_053615895.1). Lineage (NCBI taxonomy): Bacteria > Bacillati > Actinomycetota > Actinomycetes > Micrococcales > Promicromonosporaceae > Isoptericola > Isoptericola sp. NPDC055881. The sequence goes on along the minus strand of NZ_JBSHCR010000002.1, from coordinate 113,245 downwards.
CACCGTCCATCCCCGCCGGGCTCCGTCGTCGTCACGACCGCCGTCCGGCGGACCGCGGAAACCATTGCCACGGGCACGGTCCTCTTGGTTGGATGTTGCCCACGCCGCGCGTCACCGTTCGAACAAGGGAGTTCGTCATGCCGCAGCTGTCCCGCCGTCAGGTCCTCGCGATGGTCCCGGCCGGGGCGTTCGTCGCGATCGCGGCCCCGCTGCGCGCCCACGCCGACGCACCCACCGACCACGCGCGCCTGCTGACGAACGCGCGAGCGATCTTCGCCGGCACGGCCGCGTCGAACGCGCGTCCCGAGGCGGCGGCGAAGCTCAGGGCGATCCACTCGACGGCCCGCTCCCACCTCGCCGCCCTGGACACCGCCGGCGCGGGTGAGCTGTTCGCCGGCGTCCCGCTGGGCACCAGCGACCCGAACCTCAGCACGTCGTTCCTCCGGCTGTACGAGATCGCCCTGGCGACGTGCACCACCGGCTACGCGTCCGACCTGGTGGGGAACGTCGTCGTCCAGCGGCGCGTGCTCGACGGGCTCGCCTGGCTGCACGACCGCTACTACGGCGACCAGGCCGCCGGCTACTACGGCAACTGGTACACCTGGGAGATCGGCATCCCCGCCAGCGTCAGCAAGACGTTCGCGCTGCTGGCCGACCTGGCCGCCGCGGAAAGCCCCGACCTGCTGCCGGCCTACATCGCCTCGATGGACGCGTACCTGCGGAACGGCAAGGACGGCGACGTCGACCTCGACTCCCGCTTCCACACCGGCGCCAACCTCGCCGACATCACGACCAACCGCGTGCTGCAGGGCGCCCTCACCGGCGACGACGCGCGGGTGTCGAAGGCGGTCGCCGACCAGTCGACGGTGTTCGCGACGATCGACCCGTACGACATCCAGCACGGCAACACCGACGGGTACTACGCCGACGGCTCGTTCATCCAGCACGACTCCGTCGCGTACACGGGCTCGTACGGGCGCACGCTCCTGACCCGCGTCGTGCAGACCATCAAGCTGCTCGACGGCACCTCCGCGGCGCCCGGGACCGAGCTGGCCGACGTCGTCCACGGCTGGGTGCGCGACGGGTTCGCGCCGGTCATCGTCGACGGCTGGATGATGGAGATCGTCAAGGGCCGCGCCGTCTCGCGGACCGCGAGCGGGTACACCGACGTCGCGACCGTGCTGGAAGCCGCGGTGGACCTCACCGACTACACGAGCAGCGCCGACGCCACCGCCCTCGGCGCGTACGTCCGCCACCTGGCGACCGCCTCGCCGACGCCGCCCGACCCGGCCAGGTTCGTCTCGCCGGTGAGCGTCGTGCGCTACGCCGACCTCCTCGCGGCCCCCGGCGCGCCGGTCGCGGACCTCAACCCGCCCGAGCGGTCGGTCGCCCTCAACGCCATGGACCGCACCGTGCACCGCCGCCCCGGGTACACGTTCGCGCTGGCGCGCAGCTCGGACCGGATCAGCAAGTACGAGTACATGAGCGGCGAGAACCTCCGCCCCTGGTTCCAGGGCGACGGCGCGTTCTACCTCTACCTCGCCGGCCAGGACCACACGCAGGCCTTCGGCGTCGACTTCTACACGACCGTCTCCCCGTACCGCCTGCCGGGCACCACGGTGCCCGTCGAGGAACGGCAGACGGTGCCCGAGCTGTACGGGCAGCCCTGGTACGAGAACCCCGGCCACCCGCTCGGCTTCACGTCGTCGTCGGAGTCGCAGAACACCTACGTCTACTTCCCGCGCGCCACGAACTCCTTCTCCGGCGGCGCGACGCTCGGGGCGTACGGCGCCGCAGGCATGGTCCTGTCCGACGACGTCCCCTACGTCGACGCCCAGGCCGGCGTCCTCCCCGCGGACTTCGTCGTCTACGCGAACGCCCGCGCGGTGAAGTCGTGGTTCCTGCTCGACGACGAGGTCGTGGTGCTGGCGGCAGGGATCCACGACGAGCACGGCCGCGACGTCGTCACGACGCTCGACTCCCGCATCGCCGCGCCCGGCGACGGCGTGGCCGTGACGGGCGCCCGCAGTGACCGGAGCGCATGGTCGCCGCAGGACGGCGAGGCGTCGCTCGCGTGGCTGCGGTGGGACAACCCGGGTCAGGGCGTGGCCGTCGGGTACGCCCTGCTCGACGCCGAGCCCGTGCACGTGACGCTCGAGGACGTGACGCGCAGCCGCCGCGTGGTCCGGACCTCGAACCCCGACAGCGCGGTGACGAAGCGGGTGTTCACGGCCGCCGTCGAGCACGGCCACCACCGCGCGGAGCTCGCCTACGCCATCGTGCCCGGCGCGACCGAGCAGCAGCTCGCGGCCTACGGCGGTGGCCCGGTCGCCGTGCTCGCCAACGACGAGCACGTGCAGGCCGTCCGGCACGCAGGCCTCGGCCTCGTGGCCGCGAACGTGTTCGACGGTCGCGCGCACGTCCGCAACCTGACGATCGACGGCCCGGCGTCCCTCCTCGTGCGCGAGGACGACGGCACCACCTCCGTTGCGCTGTCCGACCCGACGATGCGGCGCGACACCGTCACCGTCACCCTCCGCGGTCGCCACCTCGACGTCGAGGCCGCGGACGACGGCGTGGAGGTGCGGCGCGTGCCGGGCGGCACCGAGGTGCGTGCCCGCACGCGGCACGCCTACGGCGCGAGCCGCACCGCCGTGCTGCGACGACGCTGAGGGCCGGTCCACCGCTGACACGCACCGGCCGTCCGCGTCACGCCCGCTCTCGGACGACGCGCGCCAGGCCGACGTCCATCGACTCACCGACCGCCATACGGTCCAGGCACCACCGCAGGTGCCAGTGCGGCTCTCGTGCGGCGTTGGCGAAACCGGAGTCGAGGAGGAAGTCCGCTGCCGATCCGGCGTGCGCGAACTCCTCCTCTCCGTCCGGGGTCTCGACGACGAACTCGGGGATGTCCACCGTGCGATCCTCCCGCAGCCCGGCCCGACCACGGCCTGGCTACCAGCGGGCTGGTGGGTGGCCCGCATCCCTTGACCTGATGGACAGCCCGCCCCGAGGGCCTCGGTTGCTCAGCCTGGCTGGGCCTGTTGCGACTCACCAGGCGCGGGGGTCGGCTCCTCGGGGAAGGTTCCCCACGCCACGGCAAAGCACTCCGGAGAGGTCGATTCTTCGTAGACGTCGAACGTCCCGATCAGACCCTGCTCAGGACCGACGACACGCACGGAGTGCACCGCGCCCATCTGGTCGTCACTGAGGAGCAGGTCCTGCACGGAAGTCCCGTCGAGCTCCTCGCCCAGGAGCGTGAAGGCCCCCGGATCGACGTCGTTGCCCTCGATCAGGAACCTCTCCGCGGCGTCCGTGTCGCCTTCTGCGACAGCGCCGAGGAATCCGGTCACCGCCCCCTCGACGCTGGGCGCCCCGCGATCACAGGATTCCCCTACACCGGGGGAACAAGCCGCCGCGGCGGATCCGGTGATGAAGATCAGGAACAAGGCACCGTTGGAGCGCCCGATCCTTGTCGTCATGTCAGCCCTTCAGGTCCGGTGCGCGAAGCGCGCGTCGCCAGCACACATTCCCATGAGATGCAAAAGCTTCTTGCCATTGGAATTGCCGACGTGATATTCACAATTTCCGCCCAGCAGTATCGCAGCGACCAAGTCATTGCACGACTGGTGGCGATCAACGAATTGCTAGATTCCGATCCTTTAATCTGGTCGACGGCTCGCCACCCAACCAACGTTGCCATTCGCGGTTATCGTTCAAGGCGATATGGTTCACGGTTGGTGACATACGGTACGCAACAGGTAGTCGCGTACTCCGAGTCGGTCGAAAATCTCTCTACGAATAGTCCACAATTCCACGCAACAATCCGTCGATTGTACGCCAAGAACCTCACCGGCTAAGAAGGCGCGCCAGCCGAGGCTACAAGGATCCTCTCGAAAGCCACCATTGAAGAATGGCAAGAACGATGGGAGCGCTCGCCAGCCTCACCACGATTCGCAAAAGACCGCCCAACTTCCCGAAGCCTCCCTCCTTCGGCGCCTGCACGGAAAGCATCCGAACGTCCGCACCTCCCCGTAGGAGGCGGACCACACTCTCCTCCCCGGCATCATGAACGTAATCCAGGTCCCGCTTTCGAATTCGCGATCGATCGCACACATTCTCAAGCCCGGCGCGCCAACCACCCACGGCGACAAGTCGAGACTCCGACTCTCTGAAATAGCGATCGACCTGCCGGCAGAGAGTCTCACGTGTGCCCAACTCCTTCGGTGGAAGATGGCGCAAATCGATTAGCCCCCGGCACGTCCTACCAAAGCCGTAGTACGGGTCACTCTTACGAAGCAGACGGTCGTTGATCGACCAGGCAATAACCATGCCCCACGGGATCAGCACGGCGGATGTCACGACGAAGCACAGGATGGAAAAGCCTAAGTACAACGCCCCTGATGTCTTCAGCAGTATTGCAAGTACCAATTCCGCGGCCAGCGCGCCGAGAAGCATGCCGTAGAGCACGCCACTCACCGTCGCACCCGGAGACGCACCGCCACGCATCCAACGAGCAGCCCGTAGTTTCGAGTGGGCAGACAGCCGCGAAATGCTCTCCCAGGAAAACTTGACCTTTCGATCCAGATACCGCTCCGCTCTAGTAACTGCGCGTGAGGATGGAGCCTTCGTCACCTACACTCCTGAATAGCATCGATGTGCGCGTGGCATGCCCTCGCGAGCAGACGATAGCGGTACCCGTTCATGCCACCGGTACGGCCAGAAGTACCGTGCCCGCTATGAGAGGTCCTATCCGCCGCCATTCCCAGCCAGCGGTGTTATGAGGTCTGGCGATTGCTGCGCGGTTCCGTTCCGGCAACTCACGTCCTGAGAGATCATGAATTCGACAACTTTCGTTCGGTCGTCCGGACACAAAGGGCCGGTAGGCATGCCCGCGAACTCGAACGAGATCTCCGAAGGTAGAACCGATCGGAGCATCGCGGGGATGACCTCACTCCACACCCGAACGGCGCGACGTGCAGCGCTCTTGCAGGATTCGCACGGACCTGGCCCCAGGCTCGGGGAACGACCTAGGATCCGCCGCGCACCTGTCCTCGGGAGCGACCTCTGCGCCGCCACGCAGACGCGGAGGTTCCGAGCCTGCTAGACCGACGGCCGGGGTCCCGCATCGTGCTGGTCGCGGTCGCCGTCGACGCGCACCGGAGCATCCGCCCGCAGCGACTGCTCGACCGCGTCGACCAGCACGGCGACGCGCACGGCCCGGTCGACGTCGACGGTGACCGGGCTGCCGTGGCGTACGGCGGCGGCCAGCTCGCGGCGGGCGGTGACCCAGCACTCGTCGTGATCCATGCCGCTGGTGGTGTAGCGCGCGACGCCGGCCGACGAGTACACGTCGACGTCGGTGAGCACGCCTTCCGCGGCCACGGCGCCGGACAGCACCACCTGGGCGACCGCGCCGTCGGCGTGCCAGGTGGTGACGGCGGTGAGCTGGTCACGCGCCTGCTCGGCACGGACGGCGACGACCGGCCCGACGGCGAGATCGACGAGGTCCAGCAGGTGCGGACCGAGGTCGCGGAGCGCACCCAGCGGCCCGGACCTCCAGGTGCCGTCGGCCTGCGCGAACGAACCCTGCAGGAAGCCCCCGTGCAGGTAGCGGGCGGAGGCCCCGAGGGCGGGGCCCTCGGCCCGCAGGGCCGCGGCCTGCGCGAGGAAGTGACGGGTCCGGGAGTGATAGCGCTTGGTCAGCACGACGAGGTGCGGCACGCCCGCGGTGCGCACGGCGTCGGCGACCTCCCGGGACTGCTCGAGGGTGACGCCGAGCGGCTTCTCCAGCATGAGCGCGCGGCCGCGCGCCGCGGCGCGGACCGCGAGCTCAGCCTGGACGTGCGGCGCGACGGCGAAGTCGACCGCCTCGCACTCGTCGACGAGCTCGTCGAAGCTGCGGAACGCCCGGACCCCGTGCTCGGCGGCGAGTGCCGCCGTCCGCTCGGGGTCACGACCCCAGACGCCGGCGAGCCGCGTCGGCCCGGCGGCCGAGTGCAGCGGGGCGTGCATGGTGCGCGCCCACCCACCGGTCCCGACCAGCCCGACGGCGACGGGCGCGTCGGCGGTCATGCGAGCCTCGCGTTCACGGCGTCGGCGGACAGCTCCTGCTGCACGACCTGCCCGGCCATGCCGACCAGGCTGGCGTCGTCGCCCAGCCGGGCCAGCCGGATCTCCAGGTTCCGGGTCGCGCGCGGGAGCACTGCCGGGTAGAGCGACTCGCGGACCCCGCTGAGGAGCGAGGCGGAGGCGAGGTCGCCGCCGAACACCAGGACGCCCGGGTTGACGAGCGTCACCGCAGTGGCCAGCACCCGCCCGATCGCCTGCCCCGCCTGCCGTGTGAGCTGGAGCGTGTCGGGGTCGCCCTCCGCCAGGAGGGCCTTCACGTCCCGTCCCGAGCGCGCGTCGCGGCCGAGCGCGCGCAGCTGGCCCGCCACGGCCCGCCCCGAGGCGATCGCCGCCAGGCACCCGGTCGCGCCGCACTGGCACCGGACGCCCTCGGCCTCGGGCACGCGGACGTGCCCGATGTCGCCGGCCGCGCCGTCGTTGCCCTGGTAGATGTGGCCGTCGATCACGATGCCCGAGCCGATGCCGGTCGACGCCTTCAGCAGGAACAACGACCGCGGGCGGTCCGGGACCTGGAGGTACTCGCCGTACCCCATGGCATCGGCGTCGTTGCGCACGACGACAGGCACGTCGATCCCGAACGGCTTCGCCACGTGCTCCCGGACGCCGAACCCGTCCCACCCGGGAAGGATCGGCGGCTCGGACGGCCTGCCCGTCGCGGGGTCGACCGGACCGGTGAGGCTCACGCCGACCCCGAGCAGCGGCCGGCTCGGGTCGGTGTCGACGAGGTCCGCCAGTGCGGCACCGACGAGGTCCAGCGTCGGGACGGGGCCGGCCGCCACGTCCACCTCGACGACCGCACGCCGACGGACGGCCCCGTCGAGGTCGGTCACGGCGATCTCGGCGTGCGAGGTCTCGATCGCGGCCACGGCGACCTGGGCCGCGTCGGCGTTGAACGCCAGCCGGGTGGCACGGCGCCCACCTGTCGCGTCCCCCGAGCCGGCACCCTCGACCAGGCCCGCGGCGAGCAACGCGTCGACGCGGTGGGCGACGGTGACGCGCGAGAGGCCGGTCGTCTCGGCGATCTCACCGCGCGTGCTCGCGCGGCCCTGCCGCACCAGGTCGAGGATGTCCCCGGGTCCGATACTCATGCTCTGTCCGATCCCCCGAACCCGACTCTCAGCCCTTGTCCGCGCCGGCCGTGAGCCCTTCGGTCAGGGCTCGTTCGGCGACACCATAGAGCAGCACCACCGGGATGGTGAGCAGCACCGACCCCGCCATGAGGACGGTCTTGGACACCTCGATGCCGTTGGAGAGCTGCGAGAGGCCGAGCGACACCGTCCACTTGTCCCGGTCGGTCACGAGGAACAGGAGCGCGAACAGGAGCTCGTTCCAGGCGATCATGAAGATGTAGAGCGCGGTCGACATGATCGTCGGCATGGACAGGGGCACGGTGATCCGGCGCAGGATCGTCCAGCGGCTCGCCCCGTCGAGCGTCGCGGCCTCGTCGATCGAGCCGGGGATGGTCTCGAAGTTGGACCGCAGCATGTGGATCGACGTCGGCACCGTGAGCGCGATGTACACGAGGACCAGGCCGACCAGCGACGTACCCAGCCCGGCGCGGGAGAAGCCCACGAACAGCGGGATCGCGATGACGATCGCCGGGAACAGGTACACGGCCAGGAACAGCGCCCCCATGCCGTCGCGGCCCTTGAACGTCAGTCGCGAGACGGCGTACGCGCCGGGGATGACGGCCAGCAGGGTCAGCAGGGTGCACGACAGCGACACGATCGCCGAGTTGCGCATGAAGAGCGCGAACCCCTGGCCGCCCTCGGCCTCGCTGCGCAGCACCTCGGTGTACGTGGCGGTGGTGAGGTTCTCGAGCGGCACCCACAGCCGTTCGGGATGCTGCAGCAGCTGCTCGATCGGCACGAAGCTGAGCAGCACCATGTAGTAGAAGGGGAAGACCGTCGCGACCACGAGGGCGACGATGAGGACCCAGCGCAGGATGGGCCACAGCTTGAGCTCGAAGGCGAGCCGGTTCATGCGTCCTGCTCCTTCCGGCCGAAGAACCGCATGTAGACGGTGAGGAAGAGGGCCAGCACGACGGCGAGGACCAGGGCGTTCGCCGCGGCGCCGCCGATGTCGAGGTTGCCGGTGAGCTGGTTGTAGACGCGCACGGGTGCGATCTCGGTCCCGGCGGTGCCGCCGGTCAGCAGGTACACGTCGTCGAACTTGTTGAACGTCATGATGAGCCGCAGCAGGCACAGCAGGGCGATCGTCGGCACCAGCTGCGGGAAGATCACGTGCCGGAAGGTCTGGGACGGCGTCGCGCCGTCCACGCGGGCAGCCTCCTCGATCTCCGCCGGCAGGGCGACCAGCCGTGCGGTGAGGAACATGAACGCGAACGGGAAGTACCGCCAGACCTCGAACAGGATGACCGTGATCAGCGCGAAGGGCTTCTGCCCGAGGAAGTCGATCGGCTCGTCCCAGCCGAGCAGCGACGTGCCCCAGGTGTTGATCAGCCCGTACTGCGGGTTGAGCAGGATCTCCCACACGAACGCGACGGCGACGACGGGCGCGACGTAGGGCAGCAGCATGAACGCCCGCAGCACGCCGCGGGAGCGGAAGGGGCGCCGGAACGCGAGCGCTGCCGCGAGCCCCACGGCCACCGAGCCGGCGGTGGCCGCCACCGAGTAGACGATCGTGGTCCACAGCGACGACCAGAAGCCGGGTGCGGTGAGCACCCCGACGACGTTGTCGAACGTGAACGAGCCGGTGATGCCCCGTTCGGCGATCGTCGCGAGCGACGTGTCCTGGAACGCCAGGACGACGTTCCAGACGATCGGCACCACGATCACGACCAGGATGATCAGCGCGGTCGGCGCGATCATCGTCAGGCCGTCGCGGTTCTCCACCCGCGCGGCCAAGGACGTCCGTCGTCGTGCCGTGGGTGCCGGCGCGGGCCGGGTCACGGTCGTTGCGGTCACTGGTCGACCTCCTCGTTGATGGCCTCGACGTCACGCTGCGCCTGGGCGGCGGCGTCCTCGGGCGAGAGCCCGCCCGCGAGCTCGCTGACCGTCTTCGACAGCGGGAGCTGCGTGCTGACCGGGCCGAGGAGGCCGCCCTGGCCCTCGGAGATGCCCCACCGGTCGATGTTCTTCGCCACCGAGCGCAACGCGTCCATGGTCTGCGCGTCGTACACGTCGGCGAGCGGCTTCTTGGTGTCCACCCCGGCCTCGAGGCCCTCCCACGCGTCGGTGAACCGTCGCGGGTCCTGGGCGTCGCCGGTGCGCACGGGGAACTTGCCCTCCGGCGCCATCCCCAACCAGTCGGTGTACCCGTCGGACATCATGTACTCGACGAGCTGCGAGGCCTTCTTCTGGGGTGCGCCGTTCAGGACCGTCCACGAGGTGATCTCGCCGTAGGTCGACCCCTGCGGGTTGTCGGGTCCGGAGATCGACGTGACGACGCCGCTGTTGCGGGCCAGCCACTCCGGGTCGTCCGCGCACTGGTCGCACACGGGCTTCGCGTCGTTCCGCAGGCCGGCGAGCTCGTCGAGGATGAAGGTGGACCACACCGTCATGGCCGCGGACCCGTTGAAGTACGTCGCACGGGTCGAGTCGACGGACTGCGTGCCGCGGGGAGAGTCCTCGGTCGCGAGCCGGCTGTAGAGGTCCCAGGTCTTCTGGCAGGCCGGCGACTCCAGGGTGACGTCGCCCGCGCCGTCCACGAGCTGGCAGTCGTTGCTGAGCGCCAGCGACTCGAAGGACTGCGTGGTGAACACGTCCGAGGGATCGGTGGCCAGCGTGATGCCGAACCGCCCGTCACCGGTCAGCGTGTCGGCGGCCTTGCGGATCGCGTCGTACGACGTCGGAGGCGCCAGGCCGGCCTGCTTGAACAGGTCCTTGCGGTACACGAGCACCTGGCTCCACGCGTCCGACGGGACCGACAGGTGGTCGTCGCCGTCGCTGGTGAGCTGGAGCGCGGAGTCCTCGAACGTGTCGGGGCCGAGGTCCGCCACGACCTGGTTCGTCGTGGCGGTGTCGACGAGGCCCAGGTCGGCGATCTGGCGGACGTAGGACAGCGACAGCGCCCCGATGACGTCCGGCATGTCCCCCGACAGCACCGCCGACTGGATGAGCTGCGGCACCTGCGCCTCGTCCACGGCGACGAGCTGCACGTCGACCCCGGTCTCCTCCGTGAAGCGGTCCATGATCGCGCGGGTCGCGGCGACCCGCTCCGGGAGGTTCTCCAGGGACCAGACCACGAGCGTGTCGTCGTCCGCACCGGACGACGACGGCGCGCACGCCGCCGTCCCGGCGACGACGGCCGTCACCACGGCTGCGCAGCCGACTCGCTTCCACTGCCGCGATCGCCACCGTGCGGTCATGTGGCACCTCCTCGTAGGGCTTCGGGCTCATCCGTGAGCACGAGTCCGTACGCTAGCACTTCTGTCAACACGGTATGCTGAAGTAGCAAGGATGCTTTCGAGATGTGGCCCACGGGCCAGGAACGGGACCGATTCGTGACACACGTCGTGCGATTCGCGGCACCTCGCCGCGTCGAGGTGATCGAGACCAGCCCGCAGCCGCTCTCCCCGGGGCAGGTGCGAGTCCGCACCATCGCCACGGGGATCTCGGCCGGTACCGAGCTGACCGCCTACCGGGGGACGAACCCGTACCTCACGTCCACGTGGGACCCCGGCTCCAAGGTCTTCCGTGACGCCGACCAGGTCGCCCCGCCCGGGTACCCGCTCGACGGCTGGGGCTACTCCGAGGTCGGCGAGGTCGTCGAGATCGCTCCCGACGCCGGCCGCCCGGCCGCCGACGACGACGTCGCCGTCGGTGACGTCGTCTGGGGCATCTGGGGACACCGCTCGGAGGGCGTCCTCACGCAGGACGCCCTGCGCGGCCACCAGCTCCCCGCCGGGCTCGACCCGGTCGCCGGCTGCTTCGTGCGCGTCGGCGCCATCGCCCTGAACGCCGTCCTGGCGGCCGACCTCAACCCCGGCAGCACCGTCGTCATCCTGGGCCAGGGCGTCATCGGCCTGCTCGCCACGCGGTTCGCCACCCTCGCCGGCGCCCGCGTGATCGCCGTCGACGGCATCGAGCCGCGGCGCGCGGTCGCGACGCGGCTCGGCGCGCACGACGTCCTGACCCCCGGCCCCGACCTGCCGTACCAGGTGCGCGAGCTCACCGGCAGCACGGGCGTCGACGTCGCCATCGAGCTGTCGGGCAACTACCACGCCCTGCAGTCCGCGACCCGCGTCGTCGGGCCCGACGGCACCGTCGTCGCCTCCGGCTTCTACCAGGGCGAGGCGCAGCCCCTGCGCCTGGGCGACGAGTTCCACCACAACCGCGTCCAGATCGTCGCCTCGCAGATCGGTGGCGTGCCGCAGCGACTCCGCGCCCGCTGGGACGTGCCGCGCCTGCAGCGCACCGTCGTCGACCTGCTCGCGCAGGGCACCCCCGACGTCCGCGAGCTCGTCACCCACCGCTACCCGATCGCCGACGCGGCTGCCGCGTACGAGCTGCTCGACACCGACGGCGCCGCCGCCCTCCAGGTGGTGCTGGACGCATGACCGCCGCTGCACAGACCCAGGAGCACTCCGTGACCCACCCCATCCTCGTCCAGGAGCAGCACGTCCCGGGGCGCGACGTCGAGGAGAAGTTCGAGGTCGCCCGCGCGTGGGGCTTCGACGGCCTCGAGCTGCGCGGGCAGGGCGACTACGCCCTGGAGGCGCGCCTGCCCGAGCTGCGTCGTGCCCACGCCAACGGCGTGGTCATGCCCACCGTGTGCGTGGAGATGTCGCACTTCGTGGGCGCGTTCGACAAGGACCTCGCCGAGGACGCCGTCCGCCAGATGACGTCCCAGCTGACCGTGATGGCCGAGATCGGCGGCGTCGGCGCGATGACGCCCGCCTCGTACGGGATGTTCTCCCGCCGGCTCCCCCCGTTCGAGCCGCCCCGCTCCCCCGAGGACGACCAGGCGCAGCTCGTGGACGCGTTCGGCCGCCTCGCCGAGCACGCCGCGACGGTGGGCACGCACATCCTCCTGGAGCCGCTGAACCGGTACGAGGACCACATGGTCAACTCGATCGCGCAGGGCGTCGCGCTGTGCCGGGAGGTGGACGACCCGGCGTTCCGCCTGGCCCCGGACACGTACCACATGAACATCGAGGAGGCGGACCCGGCCCGGTCGCTCGCCGACGCGATCGAGTTCATCGTGCACGTGCAGGCCTCCGACTCCAACCGGCTCGAGCCGGGCGCCGGGCACGTCGACTGGGCCCTGGAGATGTCGACGCTGCGCGCCGCCGGGTACGTCGGACCGGTCGCCGTCGAGTCGCGCCTGTCCGGGCCTGCCGACGTCGTCCTGCCCACCGTCCCGCCGCTGCTGCGCCGGCACCTGGCATGACGTCGGGCATGACGACGGGCATGACGACGACCCTCCCCGACGCACCCCGCGCCAGGACGGCGCTCGCCGCGGCGAGCGCCGTCCTGCGCCGCAACTGGGGTGGCGCGTACACGGTGCCCGCCACCGGGCTGTACCCGCACCAGTGGAGCTGGGACTCGGCGTTCATCGCGATCGGGCTGCGGCACCTGTCCGCGCGTCGCGCACAGGTCGAGCTCGACAGCCTGCTGTCCAGCCAGTGGGCCGACGGCCGGCTGCCGCAGATCGTGTACGACACCCGCCGCGACGACGACTACGCGCCCAGCGCGGCCTTCTGGGGCTCCGCCGACCTTCCGGGCAGCCCTGCTGTGCCCACGACAGGCCTCGTGCAGCCGCCCGTGCACGCGTGGGCGGTCTGGCTCGTGCACGTCCAGGACCTGCGCGAGTCCGGGCGGCGACGGTTCCTCGAGCGCGCCTACCCCCGGCTGCTCGCGTGGCACCGGTACCTGCGCGACCGGCGTGCCGCGGCCGACGGGCTCGCCGCCGTCGTGCACCCGTGGGAGTCGGGCACGGACAACTCGCCCCTGTGGGACGACGCTCTCGCCCGTGTGCCCGGCGTGCCCCGGGCCGCCATCGAGCGCCCCGACCTCAAGCACGCGTCCGCGGGCGAGCGGCCGAGCGGCAAGGAGTACGGCAAGTACTTCTGGCTGGCCGAGCGGTACCGCGACCACGGCTGCGCCGACATCGACCCGGAGCACCCGTTCCTCCTCGACGACCCGACGACGAACGCCCTGTGGGCGCGCTCCGAGCTCGCGATGGCCGACATCGCCGACGCGCTCGGCCAGGACGGTGCGCCCCATCGCGCCGAGGCCGCGCGCATCGTCGCGGCCATGGAGATGCTGTGGGACGACGGTCTCGGGACCTACGTCGCCCGCGACCGCGCCACGGGCGCTCTGGTCCGCAAGGCCACGGTGGGCGGCCTGCTCGCCCTCCTGCTGCCTGACGACGTGCTGCCCGCCGGCCGCGGGGACGCCCTCGTGCGCACGGTGCTGGGGCGCCGGTTCCTCGACGTCGACGGTGCGACGCCGCCGATCATGGCGCCCAGCTACGACGCGTGCGCGCCGGACCTCGACCCGGCCCTCTACTGGCGTGGGCCCGCCTGGTTCAACATGATGTGGCTGCTGCTCGAAGGGCTGCGCGCCCACGGCCGGACCGACGTCTCGGACCGGTACGTCGGGCCCATGACGGACGCCGCGGTGCGCGAGGACTTCCCCGAGTACGTCAACCCGTGGACGGGTGCCGGGCACGGCACCCGCAACTTCAGCTGGACGGCGGCCCTCACCGTCGACCTGCTGTCCCGCCACACCCACCCCGAGGGAGCCGACACGCCATGAGCGCCGACACCACTCTCGTCCGGGCCGGCACGATGCTGCTCGCCGACGAGGCCGGCGACGTCCTCGCTGCCACCGGCTCCGCGCAGGGCCTCTACCTGGACGACGTGCGGCACCTGAGCACCTGGCGCGTCGAGCTGAGCACGCCCGACGGGCCGGTGCCGTTCCGCGTCGCCGGCACGGACGTCGGCGCCTCCCGGCGCGGGACCGCGCTGGTGCCGCCCACCGCCCGGAACGAGCCGACCGGCCTCCTGCTCGTCCGCGAGCAGGAGGTGCGGCGCGACGGCCTGCACGAGCGGTGGCGGGTGACGCGGACCGCTCCGGGCGCGAGCACCCTCCGGCTGCGGCTCACGGCCGGCGCCGACTTCGCGGACCAGTTCGCCGTGCGCTCGGACGGGCGGACGTTCCCCGTCAGGAGCACGTCCTCGGTCCGTCGTCGGCCCGACGGCGCCGACCTGGACGGGACCGCGACCGCCGGCGACACCACGCTCACCCACACGACCCGCATCACTGCGGCCCCCGCCCCGGACCAGGTGCGGGCCGGTGACCACGTGACCCTCGAGTGGGACCTGCGGCTCGCCGCCGGTGACACCGCCACCGTCGAGATCCTGGCGTCGTCGGCAGCGCGTGCGGCCGAGACACTCGCCGTGGGGAGCATGACGACGGACCCGCTGCCGGCCGCGCGGCGCGGCCAGGACGCGGCGGCCCGCGCGCTCGACGACCTCGACGCGCTCGTCATGCCCTGCCCGGGCGCGGCAGACCTCGCGATCCCCGCGGCCGGCGCGCCCTGGTTCCTCACGCTGTTCGGCCGCGACTCCGTCCTCTCCTCGCTGCTGGCGCGCGAGGAACGCCCCGGACTGCTGCCCGACGTCGCGCACGCCCTCGCCCGCACGCAGGCGACGACGGACGACCCCGTGCGTCTCGCCCAGCCCGGCAAGATCGTCCACGAGATCCGCGTGGGCGACCTGGCACGGCTCGACCTGGTGCCGTACTCGCGGTACTACGGGACGGTCGACGCCACCGCGCTGTTCCTCGTCGTGCTCGGCGCCCTCGACCCCGAGGACGCGCGCGCCGACGAGCTGCAGGTCGCGGCGCGCGCCGCGGTCGGCTGGCTCAGGGGCCCCGGCGGGCTCGACGCGGGCGGGTTCGTCACCTACGTACCCGACCCGAAGGGCCTGATCAACCAGGGGTGGAAGGACTCGCACGACGCCGTGGCCTTCCGCGACGGGACGCTCGCCACGGGGCCGATCGCCCTGTGCGAGGTCCAGGGGTATGCCTGGCGAGGCCTGGTGGACACCGCCCGCCTCGCCCGCACCGTCTGGCACGACGACCGGTGGGCGGACGAGCTCGACGACCTGGCCGCCGCGCTCCGCTCGCGGTTCCTCCAACACTTCTGGATGGACGCCGACGCGTTCCCCGCGCTCGCGCTCGACGGCGAAGGCCGACAGGTGGACGCCCTCGCCTCCAACGCCGGGCACCTGCTGTGGTGCGGCATCCTCGACGCCGACCACGCCGCGGCCGTGGCAGACCGGCTGCTGTCCCCCGAGTTCTTCACCGGGTTCGGCATCCGCACCCTCGCCGCCGGGCAGGCGCTGTACGCGCCCACCTCGTACCACAACGGGTCCGTCTGGCCCCACGACACCGTCCTCGCCGCCGTCGGGATGGACCGCTGCGGCCTCACCGAGCACGCACGCACCGTGGCGGCCGGTGTCCTCGACGCCGCCGCCGCGTTCGACGGGCGGCTGCCGGAGCTGTTCGGCGGGTTCTCCACCGGCGAGTTCCCCGCGCCCGTGCGGTACGCGCACGCCGGCGTGCCGCAGGCATGGGCCGCCGCGGCGACGGTCGCCGCGGCCCGGCTGGCGGGTGGCCCGCGCTAGACCCGGACCGCCGCGGTCCCGCGCTGCAGGCGGGGCGTTGCTACTTCACCGCCCCGCCGAGCGCACCGGCGGCGATGTACCGCTGCGCCAGCACGAGGAGCACGACCGCCGGCACGGACGAGATCACGGCGCTCGCCATCACCGGGCTCCAGCTCTGCACGTTGCCCTGCAGATAGTCGTAGATGCCGAGCGTGATCGGCTTGATGTCGGCGCCCGTGGTGAGCGTGAGCCCGAACATGAAGTCGCTCCACGCGAACAGGAAGCTGAACAGGCCCGCCGTGATGAGCGAGTTGCGGCTCACCGGCACGATGATCGACCAGAACGCCCGGAAGTGCCCCGCGCCGTCCACCCGTGCGGCCTCGGTGAGCGCCGGCGGGATCGACCGCATGAACGCGCTCATGATGAGGATGGCGAACGGGATGCCGTGCGTGGCGTTCGCGAGAATCAGCCCGCCGTAGGTGTTGAGCAGCCCGAGGTCGTTGAACAGCGTGTACAGCGAGTTCGCGATGACGATGCCCGGGATCATCTGCGCCAGGAGCAGCACGAACAGGAAGACGCCCATCCCCCGCAGCCGGAACCGGGACAGCGCGTACGCGGCGGGCGTGGCGATCACCAACGACACCGCGACGGCACCCAGGGCGACGATCATGCTGGTGACGAGGTTGCCGGTCTGGTCCTCCCACGCCCGCTGGTAGCCCTCGAACGTGATGTCCGTCGGGAAGAACGAGCTGTTCGCGGCGGTGCCGCCGCCCTGGAGGGACACGTTCACCATCCAGTAGACGGGGAACAGCATGAGCGCGAGGAGCACGATCCCGAGGATCGTGGACCGCAGCTGTCGCGACGTGGTCGTCTGCTTCACGATGAACCTCACTCATCCACGGCGCGCCGGTTGGCGCGCAGGTACACGACGGCGAACAGCAGCGACACCACGATGAGGATGTTGCTGACGGCAGCCCCGGTGCCGAAGGAGAACTCCTGGAACGAGCGCCGGTAGGAGTCGGTGGCCAGCGTCTCGGTGGCGCCGGCGGGTCCCCCGCCGGTCAGGCCCAGGATGATGTCGAGCACCTTGAGCGTGTAGATCACGCCGAGCACGAGGACCACGCTGACGACGGGGCGCAGGTTGGGCCAGGTGATGTGCCAGAACGCCTTGACGCCGGTGGCGCCGTCGAGCGCGCCGGCCTCGTAGAGCTCCTCGGGGATGTTCTGCAGCCCCGAGTACAGCAGCGTCATGTTGAACGGGATGCCCACCCAGACGTTCACGATGACGACGGCGACGAGCGCGACGTCCGGGCTGGTGAGCCAGTGCACGGGAGCGTCGACCAGGCCGACGGCGCGCAGGGCCTCGTTGAGGACGCCGCCGTCCTGGTCGAGGATCCACTTCCACACCGCGGTGCCCGCGATCATCGGCAGCAGCCAGGGCAGCAGGAGCAGGGAGCGCAGCACGTTGCCGAGGGGGAACCGGCGCTTGAAGAACAGGGCGAACAGCAGGCCGATGACGAACTGACCGACGATGGAGCCCACGGTGAACAGCGCCGTGTTGACCACGGAGGTCCGGAAGATGCTGCTCGTGACGACCTCGACGTAGTTGTCGAGCCCGACCCACGGCGCCTCCCCCGAGACGAAGGTGCGGACCGTGTAGTCCTGCGACCCCATGACGAAGTTCTTCACGATCGGGTACCCGAAGAACACGAGCACGTAGGCGATCGCCGGGACCAGGAACAGCCACTGGGCGGTCCGCTCCCGTGTCCGGGCGCGGCGGCGCCGGGACGCGAGGTCGGGGCCGGGCGGTGCCACGACGGGCGCCGGACCGGCGGCGAGGGTGGTGGTCATCGTCCGTCCTTCCTCGGTGACGACGTGCGCGACGTCGGTGTGCGCATCAGTTCTCCGCCGCCCGCTCAAGGGCGGCCGCGGGAGACTCGCTGCCCGTGAGCGCGAGCTGCTGGGCTGTGTAGATCTGGGTGGCGGCGTGCGGCCAGTCCGGACCGAGCAGGGCGGTCCGCGACCGTGCGGTGCGCACGGTGTCGACGAACGTGGCGATCACCGGGTTGTCGGCGGCCGCCTTCGCGGCGACCTGGGGGTCGGACGGCACGGCGCCGCGGCCGGTGGCCATCGTGAGCTGGTGCTCGCCGCGGGTCACGCACGCCACGAACTTCCCGGCCTTCGCCATCTTCGCCGTGTTGCCCGTGCGTGGGACGGTGAACGCCTCGCCGCCGAGCGGCGCCTGCAGGGTGTCCCCGGCGTGCGGCACGGGAAGCGGGACGGCCGCGTAGTGCAGCCCCGACGCGGCCTCGAGCGCTGGCTGGTTCCACGGCCCGTTGATCATCATCGCGGCCTTGCCCGCGATGAACTGGTCGTTGACGTCGTTCTGCGACCAGTTGACGACGCTGGAGGACGCGGAGCCGTCCTGCACGAGACCGTCGACGAACGAGAGCGCCCCGACGGCCTCGGGCGAGGTGAGGTCGTCCTCGTCCGCCCCGTTGCTCCACAGGTAGGGCAGGAACTGCCAGGTGCCCTCGAACGTGTTCGCGGCGCTGAACGCGAGGCCGTAGCGGTCGTCGGTGGTGAGCTTCTGCGCGGCCGCCCGCAGCTCGTCCCACGTGGTGGGCGGCTCGATCCCGGCGTCGGCGAGGGCGTCGACGTCGTAGAAGAGGCCGATCGTGTTGACCACGGGAGCGATGCCGTACAGGTCGCCGTCGTAGGTCCCGGCGTCGACGACGCCCTGCGGGTACCCCTTGCCGGTGATGCCGTAGTCGGTGAGCGGGCTCAGCGCCCCGGAGGACGCGATCTGCTGGACGTCGGGGTTGTCGAGCATGAGCACGTCGGGCAGCGTGTCCGACGACGCCTGCTGCAGGACCGTCGCGATGAGGCCGGAGCCCGCCACGTGGTTCGCCTGCACCCGCACGCCCACCTCGGCGGCGCAGGCGTCGTAGACCTCCTGGTAGACGGGCGCGCTGGTGTCCGACAACGTGTCGGTCACGACCAGCGTGCCCTCGTCCGCACGGGCCCCGCCGCTGCAGGCGGACAGGCCCAGGACGACGGCGGCGGCCGACGCCGCACCGATGACGGCGGGGGTTCGTCGCACAGTCGTAGCTCCTTCGCTCGGTTCACGTGACGGCGAGGTTAGGCACCCCCGGCGAAGGTTGTCAAAGCGCTTTACCGCAGACGCGGGAGTGTGTGATCATCGATCCGCAGCACCGTTCCCGACGTTCCCGACCGCCCGAGGAGAGCCTCTTGGTGACCATGCAGGACGTGGCCGACCGCGCCGGCGTCTCCCTGACGACCGTGTCGTTCGTGGTCAACGGGACCAAGCGCGTGGCGCCGGCCACCCGCACCCGCGTCGAGGAGGCGATGGCCGACCTCGGCTACCGCCGGAACGTGCTCGCCCGGGCGCTCGCCAGCCGGCGCAGCCAGATCGTCGCCCTCGTCTTCCCGGCCCTGCGCCACCGTCTGGGCAGCACGGCGCTGAGCATCGTGACCGCCGCCGCGAGCGCCGCCACCGAGCGCGGGTTCAACGTCGTGCTGTGGCCGGTCGACGACGTCGCCCAGCTCGACGACTACCTCTCCGGGGGCCTCGTGGACGGCGTCCTGCTCATGGAGGTCACCGCCGAGGACCCGCGCGTCGCGCTGCTCACCGCACGCGACGTGCCGTTCGGGCTCGTGGGACGCACCGAGGACACGACGGGGCTCTCGTTCGTCGACATGGACTTCGCCGACATGGTCGGCACAGGGCTGGACCACCTCACCGGTCTCGGGCACCGGCACGTCGCCCTCTTCCTGGGACAGCCGTCGGGCGACCCGGCCGCGTCGGGCTACGGCCCTGTCGTCCGCACCGAGCAGGCCTACCTCGCGCAGGCGGCACGGCGTGGCCTCGACCCACTCGTCGTGCGCGGCGGGCAGGACCCGCGGGCCGGGCGCGAGGCGGCGATGGCGCTGGCCGCCGACCACCCGGAGGTCACGGCCGTCCTCGTCCTCAACGAGGGCGCGCTGTCCGGGTTCGTCAACGGGCTCATCGCCGCGGGGCGCGCCGTCCCCGACGCCGTCTCGGTCCTCGCGCTCGCGACGTCCGCGGCCGATGTCGCCACGGCGGACCCGCCGGTCAGCGCCGTGGTCGCGCCGGGCACCGAGCTCGGTGCGCGCAGCGTGCAGGGGCTCCTGGACCGGCTCGCCGACCCTGCCGCCCCGCCCTCGCACGACCTCCTGCCCGGCACCCTCGAGCTCGTCGGCTCGACCGCCGCCGCTCGCTGACGCAGCACCGCACCACCCGCAGCACGACCACCGGAAGGCTCCCCCATGAAGTTCACCGACGGTTTCTGGCACGCCCGCCCGGGCGTCGCGATCCACTACGCCCGCGAGGTGGACCGTGTCACCACGGACGGCACGAGCCTGCGCTCGGTGGCGCCGACGAAGGTGGTGCGGCAGCGCGGCGACACCCTCAACAACCCCGTGATCACCACGACGGTGTCGTCACCCGCGGACAACGTGGTGCGGGTGCAGCACGTGCATCACCGGGGCCGCCCGGAGCCGCGCCGCTTCGAGCTGGAGCTGGCCGACGGGACCGGCGAGGCGAAGGTGGTCGACGGCGAGGGCACCCTCACGACCGGTGACCTGTCGGTCCGGCTGTCGGTGGGCGCGTCCTGGGAGCTGTCGTTCCACGCCGGGGGCCGCCGCCTCACGGGGTCGAGCGGCAAGTCGGCCGCGTGGGCCGACGTCTCCCCCGACGCGGCCGTCGACCACGGCCCGATCGAGCTGCGGCGCGAGGGGCGCACCAGCTACGTGTTCGACCAGCTCGACCTCGGCGTGGGCGAGCTGGTCTACGGCCTGGGCGAGCGCTTCGGCCCCGTGGTCAAGAACGGCCAGACCGTCGATATCTGGAACTACGACGGCGGCACGTCCAGCGAGCAGGCCTACAAGAACGTGCCGTTCTACCTGACGAACGGCGGCTACGGCGTGTTCGTCAACGATCCCGGCCACGTCTCGTTCGAGGTGGGCTCCGAGGCTGTGGAGCGGGTGCAGTTCTCCGTGCCGGGCGAGGCGCTGGACTACTTCGTCGTGTACGGGCCTGACCCCAAGACGATCCTGGAGCGGTACACGGCGCTGACCGGCCGGCCGGCCGAGGTCCCGGCCTGGACGTACGGCCTGTGGCTGTCGACGAGCTTCACGACGGACTACGACGAGGCCACGGTGACCTCGTTCATCGACGGCATGGCGGAGCGCGACATCCCGCTGAGCCTGTTCCACTTCGACTGCTTCTGGATGCGCGAGTTCAACTGGTGCGACTTCGAGTGGGACGCGCGCACCTTCCCCGACCCGGAGGGCATGCTCGCGCGGCTCCACGACCGCGACCTGCGGGTGTGCGTGTGGATCAACCCGTACATCGCCCAGCAGTCGCCGTTGTTCGACGAGGGTATGGCGGCCGGCTACCTGGTCAAGCGCCGGGACGGGTCGGTCTGGCAGTGGGACCGCTGGCAGGGCGGGATGGCCCTGGTGGACTTCACCAACCCGGCCGCGACCGCCTGGTACAAGGACAAGCTGCGCGTGCTGGTGCGCCAGGGCGTGGACGCGTTCAAGACGGACTTCGGCGAGCGCATCCCTGTCGACGTCGCGTACTTCGACGGCTCCGACCCGGAGCGGATGCACAACTACTACACGCACCTGTACAACGAGGCCGTGCACGAGGTGCTGGCCGAGGAGCGCGGGGTGGGCGAGGCAGTCCTGTTCGCACGGTCCGCGACCGCCGGCGGCCAGCAGTTCCCCGTCCACTGGGGCGGCGACTCGACGGCGTCCTACGTGTCGATGGCCGAGTCCCTGCGCGGCGGCCTGTCGCTCGCCTACAGCGGCTTCGGCTACTGGAGCCACGACATCGGCGGCTTCGAGATGACGCCCGACGCCGGGGTGTTCAAGCGCTGGACGGCCTTCGGCCTGTTCTCCAGCCACAGCCGCATGCACGGCAGCGGGTCGTACCGGGTGCCGTGGATGTTCGGCGAGGACGAGTCGGACCCGACCAGCGCCGTGGCCGTGACCCGCACGTTCGCCAGGTTCAAGAACCGGCTCGCGCCGTACCTGGTGGCGACGGGGCACGAGGCGCACCGGTCGGGGACGCCGATGATGCGGCCGATGCTGCTGGAGTTCCCCCACGACCGGGCCGTGCCGCACCTGGACCGTCAGTACATGCTCGGTCCCGACCTGCTCGTGGCACCCGTGTTCAACGCGGAGGGCGACGTCGACCTGTACCTGCCCGAGGGCGAGTGGGCCGGTCTGCTCACCGGCACCCGCGTGACCGGGGGGCGCTGGCTGAGGGAGAACCACGACTTCGACTCCCTGCCCGTGTACGTGCGCCCCGGGGGCGTCATCCCGCTCAGCGCGCACGAGGAGCGCCCCGACGCCGACCACCTGGACGGCCTCACGCTCCTGGTGAACCCCGCGGGCGAGGGCTGGACGCGGACCGTCGAGGTGGACGGCGTCGACGGCGCACCGGTGACGTTCACGCTCCGGCGCGACGGCGGCGACGTCGTCGTCACCTCGCGGCTCGACGAGGGCTGGTCGGTGCAGGTCCTGGGCGGCGCGCACGTCGCGGCCGCCGGTGGCACCGCGCGGGTGACGGCATGAGCGCCGCGGTCAGCGTCGCGCGGCCGGGCCCTGCGTGGCTGCCGGAGGTCGCGGAGGCGGCCGGCGCGCGCCTCGTGCCGGCCGGCGCCGAGACCGACGCGCTCCTGTGGTTCGGCGGCGACCTGGACGAGCTGCGCACGGCGCTCGCCGCCGCGCCCGGCACGCGCTGGGTGCAGCTCCCTTCGGCCGGCGTCGACTCGTACGCCGACGACGGCCTGCTCGCCTCCCCCGGCATCACCTGGACGTCCGCGAAGGGCGCGTTCGCGCGCCCCGTCGCCGAGCACGCGCTCGCCCTGACCCTGGCGACGCTGCGCCGCCTGCCGCAGCGCGCCCGGGCGCGGTCGTGGGGCAGCCAGGCGGGGACGTCCCTGTTCGGCGCGGACGTGCTCGTCCTCGGCGCCGGGGGCATCGCCCGCACGTACCTCGACCTGCTCGTCCCGTTCGGCACCCGCAACGTCGTGGTCCGGCGCCGGGCGGAGCCCGTCCCCGGGGCCGAGCGGACCGTCACCGCGGACCACCTGCACGCCGAGCTCGCCCGGGCCGACGTCGTCGTGGTCGCCGCCGCGCTGACCACGCAGACCCGCGCCCTGATCGGTGCGGCCGAGCTGGCCGCCATGAAGCCGGGGGCGGTGCTCGTCAACATCGCCCGCGGCGGGCTCGTCGACACCGGCGCGCTGGTCGCTGCGCTCGCGTCGGGCCACCTGGGCGGCGCGGCCCTCGACGTCACCGACCCGGAGCCGCTCCCCGACGGGCATCCCCTGTGGGACCTCCCGACGGCGCTGGTGACCCCGCACACCGCGGACACGCAGGAGATGGTCGAGCCGCTGCTGCGTGCCCGCGTCGAGGAGAACCTCCGCCGCTTCGTCGCGGGCGAGGACCTGGACGGCGTCGTCGACCCGGTCGCCGGGTACTGACGTGCCGGGTCGGAGCGGCGCCGCCACGCGGGGCGTGGTCGTCATGGGCGTCGCGGGGTGCGGCAAGTCCACCGTCGGGACCCTGCTCGCCGCCCGCCTGGGCGGCACGTTCGTGGACGCGGACGACCTCCACCCGCCGGCGAACGTCGCGAAGATGACGGCGGGGAGGCCCCTGACGGACGACGACCGCGCCCCCTGGCTCGCCCGCGTCGCGGACGTCCTGCGCGCGGGAGCCGACGCGGGCACGCGCACGGTGGTCGCGTGCTCGGCCCTGCGGCGCCCGTACCGGGACGCGCTGCGGCACGGTGCGGGCGGGGACCTCGCGTTCGCCCACCTCCACGGCGACCGCGACCTGCTCGCGGGGCGGATCGCCGCGCGTGCCGACCACTTCATGCCGCCGGAGCTGCTCGGCTCCCAGCTCGCCACGCTCGAGCCGCTGGGGGCGGACGAGACCGGTCTCGTGCTCGACGTCGCCCGGCGGCCTGCTCACCTCGTCGGCGTCGTCGCGGAGTGGGTAGGCGCGGAGGGACCGCCGACCGTCAGGCCCACACCTTCTCGATGAGGAGGGCGAGGCCCAGGACGACCATCACCACCCCCGCGACCTTGGTGACGACAGCGCCCGCGCGCGGACGTGCGCTCAGGACGCGGCGCGCCAGCACGGCGACGACGGAGTAGACGACGGCGACGTTGAGCACGTGCAGCCCGCCCAGCACGAGCAGCTGCACCGACGAGGGCCAGCCGGTGGCCGAGGTGAACTGCGGCAGCAGCGCGAGGAGCAGGAGCAGGCCCTTCGGGTTGATGGCGCTCACGCCGGCCCCGCGCAGGAACTGCGCCAGCGGGCGGTCGCCGAGGGGACGTCCGCTCGCCGCCACCCGCCCCACGGCGCTGCGCAGCGTGCGCGCGCCGAGGTAGACCAGGTAGGCCGCGCCCGTGACGGTGAGCACGGTCAGCACCGTGGGGTACCGCGTCACCACCGCCCCGACGCCGAGGGCGACGACGCCGACGACCAAGACGTAGCCGCAGACCATCCCCAGCACGGACGGCACCACCGACCGCGCGCGCAGCCCCGCCGCGATCGCGTACGCCCAGTCCGCGCCGGGCGTGAGCGCGAGCAGCACCGCCACCACCCAGAACTGCACCACCGCCGACAGGTCCATCTGCCACCCCCCTCCGTCTGTCGGAGAGGCTAGGCAGCGCAGCGCGAAATGTGCTTCGAACTTTCGCCGCAATCGCGGGCCGTCGTGGAAGACTTTCCGGCATGGACGAGATCGACCGGGAGATCCTTTCACTGCTGCAGGACGACGGGCGCATGAGCACCACCGACCTCGCCGGCCGGGTCGGGCTGAGCCTGTCGACGTGCCACCGCCGCCTGCGAGCCCTCGAGAGCTCCGGGGCGATCGCGCACTATCGCGCCGTGGTCGCGCCGGACGCGGTCGGGCTCACGTTCGAGGCGCTCGTGTTCGTCACCATGCGGCGCACCGACGTCGAGGCTGTCGCCGGGTTCGAGGCGGCCGTCGCCGCCGTGCCGAACATCGTCGACGCGCAGCGCCTGTTCGGCGAGCCCGACTACCTGCTGCGCGTGCTCACCCGCGACCTCGCGGCCTACCAGGAGCTCTTCGACACCGCGCTCGGGTCGCTGCCCGGCGTACAGCGCCTGACGTCGACCCTGGTCATGAAGCGCCTGGGCCCGGACCGGGCCGTGCCCATCCCCTGACGCCTCCGGTCAGCACCACCGACGCCGTCGGCCGCGTGCCGACCGTCGCGAGCTGGACGAGCCAGGCCGCGCCCAGCAGGATCAGGGCGGACTCGACTCCTGACCGGCCGACACCGGACCCGAGGCCGATCGCCACGACCAGCACGGACGCCCACACGATCACGGTGGCGCAGGCGAACGGGCGCGGCATCGCACGCTCCCCCCGGCGGAGCGCCAGCAGCTCGCGCAGCAGCAGCGGGATGGCGAGCACGGCCGTGAGCGGGAGCGCGAGCACGAAGATGCCGGTGACCAGCCACGGGCTCTCGCCGATGCCCAGCACGATCGCGACCGGCGTGGCGGCCAGCGCCCACCACTGCCCTTCCTGGGCGATCTTCTCGATCCTCATCACGGCTCGCTTCCTCGCGACGGCGCTGTGACCTGGCGCTCACGATAGCGGCCGTCCACCCCGACGGGCAGGTGCGGACGACGCGACACGCGGGCTCCGGGGGGCGACGCGACGGCACTCCGGTCGTGTTCGGCGCGCGCGTGGCGAGGAGTGTCGACGTCGACTGACAGCGGTGCCAGGATCGCCCGATGACCACCACCGTCGGTGCCTCGTCCATGCCCTGGCTGTCCGAGCTCTACGCGCTCGCGCAGGACACGCTCGCCCGCAACGTCGTCCACGACGACGCCGGCCCGTTCATCCGTGCGGGGGGCGGCTACCCCGAGCCGTGGACCCGCGACGCCGCGCTCAACTGCTGGGGCGCGGCGAGCCTGCTGCGCCCGCAGGACGCGCGCGCCACCCTGCTGCGGGTGTGCGAGCGGACCGCGGACGGACGCCTGGTGGTCGCGCAGGACGACCAGTGGTGGGACCAGGTCGTCTGGGTCCTCGCCGCCGCCGACCACGCGTGGGCCGCGGACGACCCCGAGTTCCTCGAGGTCGTCTGGGAGGTCGGCACGGCGTCGCTCGACATCCTGCACCGCGAGCGGTTCCGTCCCCGCTGGGGGCTGTATGCAGGGCCAGGCCTCATGCAGGACGGGATCTCCGGCCTGCCCGTGGGGCCCGCCACGGCGGACGAGCTCAGCTCCTTCGTGCTCGACTACCCGGACGCGCACGAGATCATGACGCTCTCGACCAACGTCGTGTACGTGCTGGCCCTGCGCCGCCTCGTCGCGGTCGCCGACCGGCTCGGCCACCACGGGTCGGGGCTCGACGCTCGCGCCGACGCCCTGGCAGCCGCGATCGAGGAGCACCTGCGCGACGGGGACACCTACGGCTACTTCCTGCACGGCTCCGGTCCGCGGGCGGGCACGCTCGACCACCACCGCGAGGCCGCGGGCCTCGCGCTCGTCGTCGTCGGCGGTCTGGTACCCCCGGAGCGTGTCCCGGCGGTGCTCGCGTCCGTCGGTCGTGGGCCCGCGGGCGTGGTCAACGTCGCCGGCCACTTCGAGCGGTACGACGACGCGCGCCCCGGCCGCCACAACGCGATGTGCTGGCCGATGGTCATGGGCCTGGCGGGCCTGGCGTCGGCGACGGCGGGTGACCGCGCGGGCGTCGTGCAATGCCTCGAGGACTTCCGCGCGGCGGTGCGGGCGAGCGGCGGGCGCTTCGACGAGGTGTACGACCCGTCGACCGGCGCCCCGCACGGCGGCTGGCAGTGCGGCCGCGTCTGGCCGAGCGAGCCCGACCAGACCTGGTCCGCGACGTCGCTGCTGCGGCTCGTGCACCTGGGCGTCGTCGGGCTGGAGCCGTCCGCGGAGGGGCTGCGCCTCGCCCCGCTCCCCCTCACGGCGGGCGAGACCGTCGAGCTGCGGGGGCTGCCGTACGGCGCGGCCACCCTCGACATCACGCTGCGCGGAGGCGAGCCGGGCGACGGGCTCCCCGTGGTGCTCGTCGACGGCGCCGACGTCTCCGCGCACGGTGTGCACTTCCCGGCCGGCGCCGTGGGCACGCACCGTGTCGACGTGGTCGTGAGCGAGCGCCGATGACGTCCACGAGCGGGGGGACCACGGCGAGACTCTGAACTGCTCAGACGTCCTCGAGCCGGACGTCCGCGCCCCACGGCTGCTCCCACCGGTAGGTCCGCTGCTCCGTACCGACGCGCCAGCGGCGCGGGGTCGGGGTGCTCTGCCAGTCGAGCGGCTCGACGCCCTGGTCCACGCCGCCGTCGGCGACGAGTGCCGCCGCCCTGGCGAGGTCGGCCGCGACCTGGGCGTCCAGGGTCGTCGGGTCGACCGACACGAACGTCGCCGTCCCGGCCGCCGCGACAAGCTCGAGGAACTGCCGGTTCTGCGTCCACGGGGTCTGCGGGGTCGACGGGACGCAGTCGGCGTCGACGGCGAAGAACCGGCCGTGCTGGGCGAGGCGGAAGGCGAGCGAGTTCACCCCCATGCGGCGGGTGCGCTCCCACTGACGACCTGACGTGTCGTCGCCCACCCGGTGGACGTGCTCGAGCCCGGCGGCCAGGTGGCCGACCGTGTTGCACCCGATGACGGTCGCTCCGCCCGCGGCGTCGCGGACGGTCCTGTAGAGGTCGACGAGGATCTCGGCAGTCGTCCGGCTCGTGTCGGCGAACCGCCATCGGGTCGCGCCGACCTCGACGTCGGAGCGCGCGTGGAACCGCCCGAACACGTCGAAGGTGGAGAAGTCGTGCTTGACGAGCTCGTACCCCCACTCGCCGAACCGCCGGACGCTCTGCGCCACGAGGGCCAGCGTCTCGGGCCGGCTCGGGTCGAGGGGCCATTCGTCTCCGAGCCGCTCGGTGCGGCTGCCCGCCACCGGCTCGCGCGAGAGCAGGGGGCGGAACCAGAGGCCAGGGCGGCAGCCCGCGTCTCGGATGGAGTCGGCCACGGACGCCATGTCGGAGAAGGTGCGCCAGCCGTGGTCCCAAGGGCCCCCGGGAGCGGTGCCGCCCTCGCTCCACCCGGCGTCGATCACGCAGAACGGTGACCCGTCGGGGGCGGCCATCGCGCCGCGGACGACGTCGGCGTCCCGGAGGATCGCGGACGCGTCGAACCCGACGCCGTAGGCGTAGTACCAGTTGTTGCTGCCGAAGACGGGAACGGACGGCAGGAGCGGGTCGGAGCAGAGCGCCGCGCACAGCCCCTGCAGCGCGACGAACGGCGAGCCGTCCGCCCCGTCCTGCCCCGCATCCTCACCTTCCACCGCGACGACGGTCGCCAGGTCCAGCCGACGGCCGGCGAGCCGCACCGGCTCGCTGCCCGAGCGGACGTCGAGCCACAGGGTCGTCCCTGTCAGGTCGACGGTCCAGCTGCAGAACGCGGCGGGCCGGACCCGGACACCGGCACCGCGCACGCCGCCGTCCGGCGTGGTGGCGAGCCAGTACCACGGGAGCACGCGCTCGGGCCGCGGCGGCTCCCACCGAAGGTCACCGTAGGCTCGCTCCCAGGCGTCGCCGAGCACGAGCGAGCCCTCCGGCAGCGGCCGGTCCCAGCGCAGCGCGACACGACTCAGGGCGGCCGCCCCTTCCACGCTGACGTCGAGACCGGCTGGCCCATGGACCGCGCGCACCAGCGCACCACCGCACTCCCAACCGTCGCCGCTGGGGCGTCCACGGCGCGGCTCCGGCTCGTCCCCGGGCCATGCGAAGACCGCGTCCGGCGGAGGTGTCAGCTCCACGACGCACCAAGGCGTCGCACGGTCAGGGTCGACAGCACGGCGTCTCCCCCGTCGGCGCGCAGCCGCAGCTCGGCGGTCCGCTCCGGGTCCTCCAGCGCCCTGTTCACGGCGACGTAGTGCCGTCCACCAGCCGCGAAGACGGCGACCTGGTCGCGGTCGACGAGGACGCGCACGACCGCGGCGTCCGCAGCCTGCCCTGCGGCGGGGAGCGGGTGCCCGTCGAGGCCGTGCTCCTCCAGGTCGTAGGCCGTGATCGTCTCGGCGCACCCGCCCGGGACGACGGCCTCCAGGATCAGCTGGCGTGCGCTCGAGCGCGCGCGGTCGACCGCGACCTCGACGTCCAGCCCGTCGGTGTCGCGCGCGGACGGGTCCGCGCCGATGCGCAGCCCGGCCGCCGTCACGGCGACGTCCTGCTCGGTCCGCACCTCGCGGTGCAGGAGGGCGATCTCGGCGACCGGTTCGCTGTGCACGTGCACACCGTCGGCGGAGCTGAGCAGGCGTTGCTCGACGGGGAAGGACAGGTTCCCCGTCCAGGTCGGTCCACGGTTGCGACCCTGCCAGGCCACTGAGACGACACGCCCGTCCGGAGCGTCCGAGAAGGTCTGGGCAGCGTAGTAGTCGGAGCCTGCACCGCCGGGGTGGCGTGTGACGTGCTGCGGCCGGTCCCCCGCGGGGACGAACTCCAGCCCGTCGAAGTCGCCGACGAGGTAGCCACCGCTCGCGGAGACCAGCACGTGGCGCAGCTCGCCGGGATCGCCGTCCAGCGCCATGACGGAGACGTCGGGGCACTCGAACATCCAGTCGGCGGCGAACCGGCTCAGGAACGTCCACTCCCGCAGGTCGGGCGAGCCGAAGAAGTTCACGCCGTTGCCGTCGTCGTCGGACCAGACGACCATGACCCACTTCCCGGAAGGTTCGTGCCGGAACACCTTGGGGTCGCGGCTCTCACGCCCGGGCGGTGTGGCGAGCACCCTCCCGTCGTCGAGCGGCTCGAACGTGTCACCGCCGTCCAGGCTGACCATGGCACGCACGCCCTGCGTGCCGGTGAAGACGACGATCGGGTCGTGCTGCGCCGTCGCGAGGCCGGAGGTGTTCGTCACGTCGACGACGCCTCCGCCCGAGAACAACGCCCCCGGGTGTACGTCAGGGTGCAGCGCGATCGGCTGCTGCGTCCAGTGCACGAGGTCGGGGCTGGTGGCATGTCCCCAGTGCATCGTGTCCCACTCGAGGGAGTGCGGGTTGTGCTGGAAGTACAGGTGGTACGTGCCGCGGTAGTACACCAGGCCGTTGGGATCGTTCATCCAGCCCGCCTGGGGGCTGAAGTGGAAGCGGCCGCGGCGCGGTTCACGGTGGTCCGTCGCCGGGTAGGGAAACAGCTCCGTCGTGGCGGTCATCGGGGTGGGCGGTCCTCTCGGGAAGGCAGTGCAGACGAGGTGTTGCGGGCACCGGGCGACCGGTTCCACAAGGTCACGGTGGAGAGGGCCGTCACACGGCCCCCGTCCCTTGCAGCGCCAGCTCGTCCGCGCGGTGGCACGCCACCGCGTGCCCCGACGCGAGCACGCGCAGCTCAGGTACCTGCACGGCGCAGTCCGGCACGGCATAGCGGCACCGCGGATGGAAGACGCACCCGCTCGGCAGGG
This sequence comes from Isoptericola sp. NPDC055881, assembly GCF_053615895.1. Taxonomy (NCBI): domain Bacteria; kingdom Bacillati; phylum Actinomycetota; class Actinomycetes; order Micrococcales; family Promicromonosporaceae; genus Isoptericola; species Isoptericola sp. NPDC055881. Next base: position 83,022 of record NZ_JBSHCR010000002.1, on the reverse strand, counting down.
CCGCTGCGTTCGCGGGCTCGCCCGACAGCACGATCCGCTCTCGCGACTGGTGCGGCTCGGGCACGGGCATCGCCGACAGCAGCGCCTCGGTGTACGGGTGCGCGGGGCGGCCGAAGAGCGCATCGGTGTCCGCGAGCTCGACGATCCGCCCGGCGTACATCACGGCCACGCGGTGCGCCAGGAACTCGACGACAGCGAGGTCGTGCGCGATGAACAGGTACGACAGTCCGAGATCACCCTGCAGGTCCTTGAGCAGGTTGAGGATCTGCGCCTGCACGGAGACGTCGAGGGCGGACACCGCCTCGTCCGCGACGACGAAACGCGGGTCGCAGACCAGCGAGCGCGCGATGCCGATGCGCTGGCGCTGTCCGCCGCTGAACGCGTGCGGGTAGCGGTGGAGATGGCGTGCCGACAGGCCCACCCGCTCCAGGACGTCCACCACGCGGTCCCGACGTTCGTCGGGTGCCCCGACCCTGTTCTGCACCAGAGGCTCGCGAACCGCCTCGAGCACGGTCATCCGGGGGTCGAGGGACGAGTACGGGTCCTGGAAGATCATGTGGAAGTCCCGACGTCGCTCCCGCAGCGCCCGGCCCCTCATGCGGGCGAGGTCCACGTCGCCGTCGTCGGTGCGCAGCAGGATCTCCCCCGACGACGGGTCGATCGCCCGGACGACGGCGCGGCCCAGCGTCGTCTTGCCGGAGCCCGACTCCCCCACCAGGGCGAGCGTCTCGCCCCGGCCGAGGTCGAAGCTCACGTCGTCGACGGCGCGCAGGCTGCCCCGCGTGCGGCGCAGCAGGCCGGACGTGACGGGGAACTCCTTGCGGAGCGACCGGACGGCCAGGACCCGGTCGTCGGGGGTGGCGGCTGGCGCCGTGACCGGGGCTGCGAACGGGGCTGTCGTCGGCTCAGACATCGGACCAGGCATGGTCGGGCTCCTCCGCGTCGCTGACCTGGAAACACCTCACGTGATGACCCGGCTCGACCTCGTCCAGGCCGGGGACGACCGTGTCGCAGCGGCCCTCGATGGCGACCGCGCACCGGGACGCGAACCCACAGCGACGACCGAGGCCGACGGGAGTGGGCACCGAGCCCTCGATCGTCTCGAGCCGCTCGACCCGTCGGTCGGTGCGCGGCACCGCGGCGAGCAGCTTGCGCGTGTACGGGTGCCGCGGGTCGTCGAACACCTGCTCGGTCGTGCCGCTCTCGACCACCCGGCCGAGGTACATGACGTAGAGCCGGTCCGCGTGCTCCGCGATGACCCCCATGTTGTGGGAGATGAGGATCATCGCGGTGCCCCGCTCGTCCTGCAGCGAGTCGAGCAGCTCGAGGATCTGCGCCTGGATCGTGACGTCCAGCGCCGTGGTGGGCTCGTCCGCGACGATGAGGGACGGCGAGCACGCGAGCGCCATGGCGATCATGGCGCGCTGGCGCATCCCGCCCGACATCTGGTGCGGGTACTCCCCGAACCGCTGGCGCGGGTTGGAGATGCCGACCCGGGTCAGGAGGTCGACGACCCGTTCCTTCGCCTCAGCCTTCGACACGTCCTCGTGCACGCGGATCGCCTCGACGATCTGGCGGCCGATGGTGTGCACGGGCGAGAAGCTCGTCATCGGCTCCTGGAACACCATGGACACCTCGGCGCCGCGGGTGCGGCGCAGCACCGGAGAGTCGGGCTCGACGGCGAGGAGGTCGACGGTCTCGCCGTCCGGGGGGCTCAGCAGCACGCGCCCGCCCACGATCTCGCCCGGCGACCGGACGAGCCGCATCAGCGACTGCGCCATGATGCTCTTGCCGCACCCGGACTCGCCGATGACGCCGATCGTCTCGCCGGCGTGCACCTCGAGGGAGACGCCGTCGACGGCCTTGACGACGCCCTCCTCGGTGAAGAAGTACGTCCGCAGGTCGTCCACCCGCATCCGCGGGTCGTCCGGCCGTTCGGTGGTGGTGGTCCCGGCCGCACCGGGACGCGGGTCAGTTCTGGTAGGGGTCAGCCGCATCTCTCAGCCCGTCTCCGACGAAGTTGAACAGGATCACCGCGATCACGAGCACGACCGCCGGTGCGAGGAGCCACGGGTAGTTCGACACGACCGTGACGTCCTGGGCCCCTTGCAGCAGGGACCCCCAGGACACGTCCGGTGCCGAGATCCCGAGGCCGAGGAAGCTGAGCGTGGTCTCGCCGAGGATCATCCCGGGGATCGCGATGGTGATGTGCACGATGAGGTAGCTGGTGAGTGCCGGCAGCATGTGCCGGCCGATGATGCCGGGGGTCCGCATCGCCGACACCCGCGCCGCGGTGACGTAGTCCTCCTCGCGGAGCGCGATGATCCGCCCCCGCACGACCCGCGCGAGCCCGGTCCAGCCGACCAGGGACAGGATGAGCGTGATCGCGAGGTAGGTCTGGACGCCGGACCAGGTCTGCGGCACCGCCGCCGACAGCGCCATCCACAGCGGGATGAGGGGGATGCTGATGATCAGGTCGATGAAACGTTGAGCCACCGCGTCGACGCGACCACCGAGGTAGCCGGACAGCCCACCGATGAGCAGGCCCAGCACGAAGCTCACGATCACGCCGCCGAAGCCGACGAGCAGGGAGATCCGTGAGCCCACCATGATCCGGGAGAACGAGTCGCGGCCGAGGTGGTCCGCCCCGGTGAGGAACACCGGCTGGTCGTCGGTGGTGCCGAACAGGTGGATGTCCGTGGAGATCAGGCCGAGCACCTCGTACTCGTCGCCGCGCACGAACAGACCGAGCGGGTGGCGCTCGGACGTGTCGACGACAGTCCGGTAGGTGAACGTGTCCTGGTCGATCTCCGTGCTCGACGAGTACACGAACGGCAGGTGCCAGCCGCCGTCCTCGTCGACGACATGGATCTGGCTGGGCGCCGCGTACTTCTGGTCCTCGAAGCCGTGGAGCTTGTCGTAGGGCGCGACGAACTCCGCGAAGATCGCGCAGAGGTACATCGCGACAAGCAGGTAGAGGCTGAGGTGCGCGAGCCGGTGGTGACGGAATCGGCGCAGGACCAGGGTCCGCTGCGACGCCTCGTAGAGGTCCGCTCGCGCGTCGGCGCGGGCGCTGCGGGCGGTGCGGTGCCGCCGCAGGAGGGCCGCGCCGCGCCGTGCGGTGTACCCGTCGCCCCCGTCGGGCGGCGCGGACGCCGCCCGACGGCGTCCATCTGCCCGGACGTCGTCGTCGCGGGCGGTCTCGAGGTCAGTCATGCGGCCTGGCTCCTCTCGTATCGGATGCGTGGGTCGGCGACGGCCAGCGCCACGTCGGAGATGACCGTGCCGATGATCGTGAGCGCACTCAGGAGCAGCACGATCGCTCCGGTGAGGTACATGTCCTGCGACTGGATGGACTCGAGCAGGACCGGGCCGGTGGTCGGCAGGTTGAGCACCTTCGAGACCACGATCTCGCCGCCGACGGTGGCGGGAAGCATCCAGCCGATGGTGCTGAGCAGCGGGTTCATCGCGAGCCGCAGCGGATAGCGGCGCAGCACCTGTCCTTCGGTGAGGCCCTTGGCCCGGGCGGTGGAGACGTACTGCTTGCCGAGCTCGTCGAGCAGCGATGCGCGCAGCACGCGGACGATGCCGCCGATTCCCGCGATGGTGAGCACCAGGAGCGGCAGCCAGACGTTGCGCAGCAGGTCCAGCAGCCTGTCGACCGACCAGGGTGCCTCGCGGTACGCCGGTGAGAACAGTCCTGTGATGAGGAACCCGGTCTGGTCGTAGACCAGCAGCATCAGCACCAGCGCGATGAGGAAGCCCGGCACGGCGAGCCCGACGAAGCTCAGGAACGTCACGACATAGTCGCCCACCGAGTACTTGCGCACGGCCGAGTAGATGCCGACGGGGACGGCGATCGCCCAGGTCAGCGCAATGGACACCAGCGAGATGAGCATCGTCCGCGGCACCCGCTCGGCGAGGATCTCCGAGACCGGCTGGTTGTAGGCGAAGGACATCCCGAAGTCCCAGTGGAACAGGATGTTCTTCATCCACACGAGGTACTGGACGAGCATCGGCTGGTCGAGGCCGTACTGGGCGCGCAGCGCGGCGAGCTGGTCGGCGTTGACGGAGCCACCCTCGCTCGCGAGGTTGCGCGCGTACGTGTCGACGTAGTCACCAGGCGGGAGCTGGATGATCACGAACGACAGGAACGAGATCAGCACCAGCATCGGGAGCATGAGCAGCAGGCGCCGCCCGACGTACCTCAGCACGGGACGCACCTCCTGGCGGGTGCCGGGGCGGCCGTCGGCCGGAGCGGCGGGGAGACGGTGGACGTCATCGTTCGAACCAGATCCCTTCCAGGTTGAGGATGGTGTCGAGCTCGAAGGGGGCACCGGCGGCGGGCAGGTTGACGATCCCGTTCTTCGCCACGTTCGGCTTGACCCGCCGCCCTGTCGTCGGGATGAAGGCGTAGTGACCGGTGAGCCACCCCATGAGACGCTCGTAGGCTTCCTTGCCCTCGGGGGACGCCGGCGGGTGCTCGGTGCGCCGGCTCGCGATGTCGTAGAACTCCTGGATGTACGGCGGCGGCTTGCGGCCCTGGTCCCCCTTCGACTGCACGTACGCCCAGGTCTCGGGCGACCAGGCGCCCTTCTCGTTGGGCATGTAGTCGTTGGAGATTCCCGTGGACCACCCAGCGCCGTCGTTCCAGTGGATGGAGGCCATCACCGCGTTGTCCGACACGAGCTGGCCGAAGAGGCCGTCGTCGACCCCCTTGATGGTGACGCGCAGGCCCACGTCCTCGAGCTGGGAGCGCACCAGCTCCGCGACGGGCGCGAAGTCCAGTGCGATGGTGGGGAACGTGATCGCGAAGGTGAACGACGAGCCGTCGGGCCCGAGACGGAACCCCTTGCGGTCCAGCTTGTCCATGCCGAGCTGATCGAGGATCTCCCGCGCCTTGTCGGGGTCGTGCTCGGCGCTGTTGAGCATGGGCTCTCCGTGCAGGCCGAAGTAGACGGACTCGTTGATCGCGGCCGGGTCGATCGCGAGCGACAGCGCCCGTCCGAACCGCGCCCTCGGGTCGGCCACGAGCTGTTGCCACGGGTCGTCGGGCGTGTCGTGGCGGAAGTCGTGGTTCAGGAAGAGCAGGGGCGGGAAGTTGAACGAGTGCGTGAGGAACACGCGGGTGTCGGCATGCTCGCTGCTCTGCGTGTACACGGCCATGTTGTTGAGGGTCACGTTGTCCCCCGCGGCGACGGTCACCTGCCCGTCCATGACGGCCCGCAGCAGGGCGTCGTCGTCGACCACGATGTAGTTGACGACCGAGTCCGCATAGGGAAGCTGCTGGCCGCTCGAGTCGACGTGCCAGAAGTACGGGTTGCGCTCGAAGACGCGACTCGTCTCCTTGACCTCGGTGAGCACCCACGCGTTGAGGACCGGCAGGCCGAGCGCGTCGGCCTCGCCGGCGGACCACGACGGCAGGTTCTTCATCGTCATGAGCTCCCCCCACGACGACGCGCCCGCGGCGTCGAGCTCCTCTTGGAGCTCTTCGGGATCCGCGTAGTCACCGTGGAAACGCTTGAGGTGGTGCGACGCGACGAAGAGCATGCTCACCGTCGGGATCCAGCTGTGCAGGGCGGCGACGAACTGGCCGTAGGGCGCCTCGAACGCGAGCTCGAACCGCAGGTCGTCGAGAACGCGCAGCTCGGCGGGAGCCAGCCGCGTGTCCCGCTGGGTGTACAGGTCGGTCGGGAACGGGGTGTTCGAGTCCGGGTGACGGTAGAGGTCCTCGAACAGGAACCGCACGTCCTCGGTCGTGACCGGAGTGCCGTCCGACCAGCGCAGGCCCTTGCGGAGCGTGAAGGCGAACGTCCGCATGTCGTCGGAGACGTCGAACCGGCTCACCACGTTGGGCATCGCCTGGTCGGTCGTCTGGCTCGGCGAGCGCAGGATCGTGCTGCCCGTGGCGAGGTTGAGGTTGCCGGTCGGGGACGTCGGGGTGTTGCGGATCGTGCCGCCGTAGCGGCCGTCGCGCCACTCCCCGTACCGGGGCTGCAGCAGGGTGCCGCTGCCGACGACGAAGCACTCCTCGGGGAGCCGTTCGTCGATCGGCGGCAGCTCGCCCGCCTCGACCCGGGCCCGCAGGAAGGGCGGCTCGACGAACCCTCGGGGCGTCTTGTCGTCGGGATCGTACGTCGGGAGGTCCTGAGGGATCTCCGACGAGAGGCTGCAGCCCGCGAGCGGCAGCATGATCGCGGCGAGCGAGCCGAGGGTGAACTGCCGCCTGGTGATCTGCGGCGTGCGATGCATGTCCTTCCCACCTCCATCGGTGCGAACGAGTGATTCCGGGGCGGCGGCAGTGCCGCACCGGTCATGCGGGTGGTGCGGTCAGGGCCAGATCGGGTCGAGCTCGGCGACCTGGGCGGACGCGACGACGACGGCCGCGTCCCTGGCGGTGGCGCGCAGCGTCGGCTGCCCGGCGAACCCGTAAACGGTCAGCGACGCCTCGCCGTCGTTCGCGAACACCTCGACGGACGCGACGTCCAGGAGCACGTCGAGCCGGCGCAGCGGCGTGAGCGTGGGCTGCTCGGCGCCGTCGACGACGATGCGGTCGCGCTCCACGACGAGCCGCCGTCCGGCCAGGTCGAGGTCGAGCCGGCCGCCGGCCGGCACGTCGACGTCGGCCCGCAGGCGCAGCGCGCCCGTGCCGAACGACGCCGACCAGGTCTCCCCCGGCGCCAGCGTGCGCGGCCCGTCGTCGAGCCCGTGCTCGTGGTGCCGGCGCCCGTGGTGGCGGCGTTCGAGGGCGGCGAGCTCCGGCACGGGCGTGCGGTGCAGGCGCAGGCCGTGGTCCGTGCGGCGCAGGGTGAGGTCGCAGGGCACGCTCACCTGCTGGTTGAACGGCATGCGCGGGAACACGCTGCCGCGCATCCACGCGGCCTGGACCCTGCGCGGGACGCCGTCGCTCGTGGCGTCCCAGCTCTGCGTCGCGTAGAAGCTGGGGCTGCCGTCGACGACGAGCTCGTCGGTCTCGGGCGCGAAGGACGTCCCGTCGAACGACCCGACCGAGTAGTGGCCGTCGCCGCGGACGAGCACCCACCGGGTCTCGTCGGTGCCCTCGACGGGGAGCTCGAAGAAGTCCGGGCACTCGAAGCCCTCGCCCAGGTCCCCCACGGGCTCCCACCGCAGCAGGTCGTGGGAGACGAGCAGCTCGTAGCGCTGCTCGGCGTACAGGACCATGCACCATCGGTCGCGACGGCTGTCCCGGAACACCATGGGGTCGCGCTCGCCGCGCAGCATGATCGGGTTGCCGGCCCACGCCGTCCAGGTGCGCCCGCGGTCGAGGCTGTACGAGACGCCCTGGGTGAGGTTGTCGGCCCCGGACCAGAAGGCGACCATCGGCGCCGGGCCGTCGGGGGTCCCGAGCCCGGAGGTGTTGTCGACGTCGACCACGCACGTGCCGGACTGCACTCCCGCGCCGAGGTCCTCCTCGAAGAACGCCGGGGGCAGCTCCGTCCAGTGCACGAGGTCCGGGCTCACGGCGTGGATCCAGCACTTGTTCCAGCGCTGCGCGAACAGGTGGTACTCGCCGTCCATGACGACGAGGCCGTTGAGGTCGTTGAGCCAGCCCTCCTGGCGCTCGACCGGGTCCGGGCGGTCCATCGTCCACTGCCGGGCCGTGAAGTGGTACGCGGGGCGCAGGGCCTCGCGGTAGAGCTGGGCCGGAGCCGCGCCCGTCGGGCGGTCGGTGAGCTCCACGTCGCCGGCGGCGACCCACCCCTGCGCGCCCGACTCGTCGCGCAGCACGAGCCGCACCTCGCGGCCGAGCCACGGCCCGAGGTCGAACGTCGCCCGCCGCGGGTGGTGCGTGCCGCGCCCGGTGTCGGAGCGCACGACCTCGTCGCCGACGACGACGTCGAGGCAGGTGTGCCGCTCGAAGTCGGTTCCGGCGATCGAGTAGGCGAGGTAGCGCCGCGACACCAGCAGCGGACGCGACCGCACGACACCGCGGCTCCCGGCGTCCTTGCGGGCGCTGGTGACGGTGCTCCCGTCGAGCTCGAACGGGCTGTCGAGCGGGCCCCAGACGACGGCGCCCGGGGTCACGTCGGTCTGGGTGCCGGCCGTGCTCGGGGCGGCCTGCGCGGGCGGGCGCGGGGCGGTGGTGGTCATGCGGTGCCTTCCGTGGAGGGTCTCGGGTGGCCGGCGGGCCGGGTCAGGCCTGCGCGCCGGCACGGTCGGTGGTGAGGACGTACGTCGCGCGGGCGACGCCGGGGCCGACGAGCCGGGCGTTGGCCTCGTCGCTCTCGGTGACGAACGTGGCCACGTCCTGCGGGCTGCGCCCCAGGCCCTGGTGCCGGTCGACCAAGCGGCGTCGTCGCTCGGCGTCGTCGCAGCCGACCCACCACACCGCGTCCAGCTCGGACGCGATGTCCTGCCAGCCGCCGTCGTCGTGCAGCAGGTAGTTCCCCTCGGTGATCACGAGGTCGACGTCCGGCGCCACCGGGACCGCGCCGGCCAGGCCGGCGTCGAGCTCGCGGGCGAACGACGGCGCGTAGACGACGGGGCGGCCCGGGGTCCGCAGCCGGCGCAGCAGCGCCACGTACCCGGCGACGTCGAACGTGTCCGGCGCGCCCTTGCGGCCGCGACGGCCGAGGGCGTCGAGCACCGGGTTCGCCAGGTGGAAGCCGTCCATGGGCACGACGACGGCGCGCAGCCCCTCGTCGGCGGCCCGGCGCGCCAGGGCGTCGGCGACGGTGCTCTTGCCCGCTCCGGGCGGGCCGGCGAGGCCGAGGACCGGCGTGCGGTCGGCCCGGCGCAGGGCGCGCAGCCGCGCTCCCACGTTGTCCGGCAGGGCGACGGTCGTCCCGTCCAGCACCCTCGAGGTCATCACTCCGGCCACTCCTTCGTGTTCCTGGTCAATACGTTTTGACCAGCGCCGCGGACGAGTGAAGCACAGCCCTCTCCCGAGGGTCAATACGTATAGCGCAATTCGTATTGATCGGCCCGTACACTGCTCGCATGCGAGATCAGGCGGTAGATCGGGACAGCGGCGCGACGGCACGCACCGGACGGCCCCGCATGGTCGACGTCGCCCGCCTCGCGGGGGTCTCCCAGGCCACCGTCTCGTTCGTCCTCAACGACCGGGCGGACATCCCCGTCGCCGCGGCCACGCGGCAGCGCATCCTGGACGCCGCCGAGCAGCTCGGCTACCGCCTCAACCGTGCGGCGCAGGAGCTCAAGCTCGCCCGGTCCACCACGGTCGGCGTCGTCTCCTACGGCATCGCCTCGCACCCGTTCGCCGGGCGCACCCTCCTCGGGATCCAGAACGCGGCCCGCGCGCGGGGGTACGTCTGCATGGTCGTCGACGTCGGCGACGAGCCCGACCACGGTGCCGACGCCGACGCCGTCGCGAGCCTCCTCGACCGCGTCGTCGCAGGTCTCATCTTCGCGTCGCCCGGAACTCTCGCGGTTCAGACACCGACCCTCGACGCGGGGGTTCGCACCGCCTTCTCGAGCTGCTGGCCCGTCGACCCCGCGGGCGCGGGGGACGTGCGCGCCGTCATCCTCCCCGACGAACGTCAGGGCGGGAATGCCGCCGCCGCCGCGGTCTTTGACGCCGGCCATCGCGACGTGCTGTTCCTCGGCGGCACACCGCGCGAATGGGCGACTGTCGAGCGGGAGCGTGGACTCGACGACGCCGCCCGCGCAGCCGGGATCGATCCTGCGTCCATCCCCCGCGTCTACGGCGACTACTCCGCACGAAGCGGCTATCGCCTGGCAGCGGAAGCCTTCGACCGCCGCAGATACACCGCCGTGGTGTGCGGCAACGACCTGATGGCGCTCGGCGCGCTGCTCCTGCTGCACGAGCGCGGCCTCCGCATCCCGGACGACGTGAGCCTGGTCGGCTACGACGACCAGGAGGCCCTCGCCGCGGAGCTCCACCCGCCGCTCACGACCGTCGCGCTGCCGCACTACGAGATGGGCGCGCTCGCCCTCGACGCCCTCCTCGACGACGAGCCCCTCGGGCGCCTCGCCGTGACCTGCCCGCCCGTCGAGCGCGCGTCCGTCGCGACACCTCGAGCGTGAGGTCCGGCGAGTGCCAGCGCCCTATCAGGCGGTGCGCTCGGCGAGCTCCTGCAGGAACTTCGGGACCCGCCCGGCGCCGAAGTCGTAGTACCGGGCCCAGCGAGGCCGGATGGCGATGCGCGCCATCCGGTCGTAGAGGTCGCGGCAGCTGCGTTCGAACTGCTTGTACTCCTCGCCGGACATGCCCTTGCGGGCCGCCGCCAAGTACTCCTCGACCACGCCGTCGACGATGCGGACGTCCACCTGCCCGCGCACAGACAGGGACCGCGCACCGGTCGCCCCGTCGCTGGCGTCGAGGGTGAGGGCGACGTCCGGCCGGGCGGTCAGCGCGGCGACCTTGGGCGCGGTCGCCGCCGTCGAGACGACGAACTCGTCGCCGGTCCAGAAGAAGCCGACCGGCACCACGCGCGGCGTGCCGTCCTGCGCCACGTACGCGAGATGGGCGGCGGACGACGCGGTGAGCAGCTCCCCCGCCGCTGCGAGCTCGGCGTCGATCTCGTGCTGATCCATCGGGCGATCCTCCCATCGGGCCGCGCCGTCCGCCGCCCTCCGGTCCGGGGACGGATCCGCGCGCGCGATCTCGACATCGTCCGACATGGCTCCTCAGGCCGGCGCCGCGTCGAGCGACCCGCGGGCCACCATGCTGACGGCGCCACCCACGCGGACGTTGTGCAGCGCGTCCGCGCGTCCCTGGGGCAGGACGGTGAGGCTGCTCGGTCGGCCGGCGAAACGGCCCTGCCGCAGGAGGAACTCCGTGTCGGTGGGCACGACGCCGTGCCGGGCCAGGTAGGCGCCGACGCAGCCGGCCGCGCTGCCGGTCGCGACGTCCTCCAGGACGCCGTCGTTGTTCCAGTGCCGACCCTCGACCGCCTCGACGTCGAGCACGTACGCGAACTGTGCGCCGTACCGGCCGACCAGCTCCGCGAAGTCGTCGCGGACGATGCGCGCCTCCGCCAGGCCGGCGACCACCGGCACGACCAGGTAGCGCAGCCCGGTCGAGACCACCTGTATCGGCAGGTCGGCGAGCACTGCGACGGGCAGGTTCAGCGCGGCCGCGACCTCGGGCCTGTCGTCGTCCGGCACGGTCGCGAGGAGCTCCGGCGGGCCCTGGTCCAGCTCGGCGTGGTACCCGGTGGCGGTGGGCCGGGTGGCGACCTCGACGGTCCGCCGGGGCAGCCGCATCGTCCAGCGCCGAGGGCCGGTGGCGCCGGCCCGCTCGTGGAGCACGCAGCCGGCGCCGAGGACCGGGTGCCCGGCGAAGTCGAGCTCCTCGGCCAGGTCGAACACTCGGGCCCGGACCTCCGTGCTGCCGTCTTCGCGAGCCTCGCCGTCGGTCACGAAGATCGTCTCGAAGTGGCGCAGCTCCTGGGTGATCGCGAGCATCTGCGCGGTGGTGAGGTCGGGTGCGTCCACGAAGACGGCGAGGCTGTTGCCGGTGTAGGCGCGCTCGGCGAATACGTCGACGTGGCGGTAGTGCAGGGCCATGGGGCTCCTCCGGACGAGGGCGGACGGGTCGGGTCGGGTCAGACGTAGCCGGGTCAGGGGTCGGGTCAGACGTCGAGCCGGGTCAGGCGGGGACGACGCGGACCCGCTCGGCGAGGCGGCGCATGACGTCGGCACCGGGGTCGGCGTCGGTGACGACGCCGGCGACGTCGTCGAGCTCGACCACGCGGTAGGGCGACGCGGCGCCGACCTTCTCGGACGAACCCAGCACGTACGTCTCGGCGGCACGGCCGGCGAGGACGCGCTTCATGGCCGCCTCGTCGCCGTCGCCCGTGGTCAGCCCGGCGTCGGGGTGGATGCCGGTGACCCCGAGGAAGAACAGGTCCGCCGCGATCTTCTGCGCGGCCTCGACCGTGGCGGCACCGCTCGCCACCGCGGAGTGCTTGAAGAGCCTGCCGCCGAGGATGAACACCTCGACGCCGGGGTGCTCGACCAGGGCGGCGGCGACTGTCGGGCTGTGCGTGACGACGGTGCACCACAGGGTCGGCGGCAGGGCGGACGCCACCGCGAGCGCCGTCGTCCCGCCGTCGAGGATGACGGTGCTGCCCGGGTCGATCAGCCGCACCGCAGCGGCGGCGACGCTCTGCTTCCCGGCCACCGCGACCTGCTGACGACCGCCGTAGTCCGCCATCGCCGGCGACACCGGGAGCGCTCCGCCGTAGACGCGCTGGCACAGCCCTTCCGCGGCGAGCTCGCGCAGGTCGCGGCGGATGCTGTCCTCGGAGAGCCCGAGCTCGGCGGCGGCGATCTTCGCCACGATCTTGCCGTCGCGCCGCAGGGTCTCCAGGAGGTGGTCGCGCCTCTCGGAAGCGAGCATGCTGTTTCTCGTTTCTTCGTAGTTCTGCATGTTTGTGCCTAGTCTAGGGCCATGACTCGACCACTGCTCATCCTCATCGCCGGCCCCTACCGCTCCGGCACCGGCGGCGACCCTGCTGCGATGGAGGCCAACCTGCGACGCCTCGAGGAGGCCGCCTGGCCGATCTTCGCGGCCGGGCACGTCCCCATGATCGGCGAGTGGGTGGCGCTGCCCGTCCTGCACTCGGCCGGCGCCACGATCGACGACGACCTGGCGGCCGACGTCCTCTATCCGACCGCGCAGCGGCTCCTGCAGCACTGCGACGCCGTGCTGCGTCTGCCCGGCGAGTCGACCGGAGCCGACCAGGACGTCGCGATCGCCACGAGCCGCGGCCTGCCGGTGTACTACGACGTCGCCGACGTGCCGCGGCTGGCGGAGCTCGGACGATGAGCGGGCGGCACGGGTTCGGGCAGGGCGGGGGCGGGCAGCACGGGGTTGGACAGCCCGGCATCGACGTCCCCGACCACCGGGGCCGGACGGGCCTCGACCAGGCGGGCCGGGACCTGCGGCGCAACCCCGACGTCGTCGTGCGCGACGTCGAGCTCACCTCCCGCGGGTGGCACGTGCTGCGCCGCACGACGCTCGACTACCGCCGGCGCGACGGACGCTGGGACACGCTGGAGCGCGAGACCTACGACCGTGGCGACGGGGCCACCATCCTGCTGCACGACGACGCGCGCTCCACCGTGCTGCTCACGCGCCAGTTCCGCTACCCCGCCTACGTCAACGACCACCCGGACGGGATGCTCCTGGAGACGGCGGCGGGTCTCCTGGACGGCGACGACCCGGAGACCGCGATCCGGCGGGAGGTCGCCGAGGAGCTGGGCGTCACGGTCGGGCCCGTCACGCACGTCTTCACCGCTTACATGAGCCCCGGGTCCGTGACCGAGAAGGTGCACTTCTACGCGGCGTCGTACAGCCAGCGCGACCGCACCGGGCCCGGCGGGGGCGTCGCGGCCGAGGGCGAGGACATCGAGGTCGTCGAGCTCACCCTCGACGAGGCGATGGCGATGCTCGGCGACGGGCGCATCGTCGACGGCAAGACCATCATGCTGCTCCAGTGGTGGGCGCTGCGGCGCTGACCTTCCCCCTGTCCGGCGTCCACCGCGCGCGCCGCACCGGGCGCTCGTACGCTCGCCCCGTCGGCGACGAACGCGCGTCCGACCGGTCGACGACGTCGGCCGCGCGACGCGACGAGGAGTGGTGACCGTGGCCGACCACGCGGGCTCGATCGAGCGGACGACGACGCCGTCCGGCTGGCAGCGGTTCTGGGACCGCGGGGGCTGGTGGCGCGCGCTCGGCTTCGCCGTCCTGTACCTCGCCGTGTACCTGGGGGTGGGCTGGCTCGTCGGCCGGCTCGGCCAAGGCCCCACCGACGACGACGACCTCCTGTCCTCGCCCGGGACGGTGTTCTTCGGCCTCGCCCTGCCCATCCTCGTCATGGGGCTGCTGCTGGTCGCGTTCATCGCGTCCATGGGGTGGCGGCGGGAGGTGTTCGGCCGTCAGCCCGTCCCGGGGCGCCGCTGGATGTTGCTCGCCGTCGTGCTCGTGCTCGTGCCGGTGGTGCTGCACGTCGCGGCCACGGACTGGGCGTCCTACGACGTCACGGTCGTGCTGACCGTGCTGTTCCTCGGGCTGTGCGTCGGGTTCGCCGAGGAGGTGCTGACCCGCGGCGTCGCCGTCGTCATGCTGCGGCGCGCGGGCTACGGGGAGCGGGCCGTGATGGTGCTGTCCTCGGTGCTGTTCGCCCTCCTGCACGCAAGCAACCTCGCCTCCGGGCAGAGCCTGGCCACCGTCGGCGTCACGGTCGTCTACACGTTCGGCTTCGGCACGATGATGTACCTGTCGATGCGAGCGACCGGCAGCATCGTGCCCGCGATCCTCCTGCACGCCGCGACAGACCCCATGACGTTCCTCGCCACCGGCGGCGTCGACACGCAGGGCCCGGCCGCGGGCGCCGACTCGCTCAACGCGCTGGCCGGCTCCTTCAACCTCGTGTTCGTCGTCGTCGCCGTCGTGGCGATCTTCCTCGTCTCCGGCCGCGCACGGGACCGCTCCCCCGAGGTGTCCTGACAGAACCTCCCTGTGCAGGGCGGACACGACGTACGGTGGACGCCGCACCACCGACGAAGGAGAACACTTGCGCACCGTCAACGCCTACGCCGCCCCGTCCGCGACCGACCCGCTGGTCCCCACGACCATCGAGCGTCGCGACGTCGGGCCGAAGGACGTCCTGATCGCCATCCGCTACGCGGGGATCTGCCACTCCGACATCCACACCGTGCGCGGCGACTGGGGCCCGATCACCTACCCCCAGGTGGTGGGGCACGAGATCGTCGGCGAGGTCGTCGAGGTCGGCCCCGCCGTCACCAAGCACGCCGTCGGCGACCGCGTCGGCGTCGGCTGCATGGTCAACTCCTGCCGCGAGTGCGAGAACTGCCGCGCCGGCATGGAGAACTACTGCCTCCAGGGCAACACCGGCACGTACGCCAGCACCGACCGGGACGGCACCATCACCCAGGGCGGCTACTCCACGCACGTCGTCGTCGACGAGGACTTCGTGCTCCGCGTCCCCGAGGCGCTCGACTACGCCGCGGCCGCGCCGCTGCTGTGCGCCGGCATCACCACCTACTCCCCCCTCGCGCACTGGAACGCCGGCCCCGGCAAGCGGGTCGCCGTCGTCGGCATGGGCGGCCTGGGCCACATGGCCGTGAAGATCGCCGCCGCGATGGGCGCCGAGGTCACCGTGCTCTCCCGCACGCTCGCGAAGAAGGACGACGGCCTCGCCTTCGGCGCCACCGACTACTACGCGACCGACGACGACGCCACGTTCGAGACCCTCGCCAACCGGTTCGACCTCATCGTCAACACCGTCAGCGCCCCGCTCGACCTCAACCTCTACCTGCGGCTGCTGCGCCTCGACGGCACCATGGTCAACGTCGGCGCCCCGCCGGAGCCCCTGCCCATCCAGGTGTTCTCGCTGTTCAACAACCGCAGGTCGTTCGCCGGCTCCAGCATCGGCTCCATCGCCGAGACGCAGGAGATGCTCGACTTCTGCGCCGAGCACGGCATCGCGCCCGAGACCGAGCTCATCAGCGCCGAGCAGATCAACGACGCCTACGAGCGCGTGCTGTCCAGCGACGTGCGCTACCGGTTCGTCATCGACACCGCGACGCTGTAACGGCTGAGCTGGCCCCCGGGCAACCAGCAGCGACGACCCCGTCCCGTCTTCCGACGGGGCGGGGTCGTCGTTTCGGCACGATTTAAATCGTCCACTATTGAATCATCTCGTTCGACGTTGCGCTAACGCTATCGCCGTGCGTCACTATTCGCGCACCATCAGCGAAAGGAAGCGCACGTGATACACCGAACCACAAGCAAGCGCAATGTGATTGCAGGAATCGCAACGCTCGCCCTCTGCGGACTTGTCGCACCACCCGCGGCCAGTGCCGCGACAGCCGATAGCGGCCTGGGCGATAAGGAACGTGGGGGCCTCACATCGGCAGAGTGGGAGGCGGTGCTGGTGGACGAGCTCGACGCGCCAACCCCTGACGCGAGCGATGAGGAGGCGGCAGCTGTCGAGGTAGCGCCCCCACTCGGTGAGGAGTTCTCCGACCCGCTCGCCCCGGTGGCGACGGTGGACCTTACCGCCGCCGAGTCCTCCGATGTGGCGTCCTCGCTCATCGTTTCCCTGGATGCTCTGGAGCCCCGGGATCGCGAGGAGGCCGCGGAGGAGATTGCAGACCTTGTCGACGCGGATCTTGAGGACGTCGCGGTCATCCCTGCCGTGGCGGCAAATCTGGAGCAGGCGGTCACCGAAGGCATGCCAGGGCTCCCGACGGACGAGCAGGTGGCCGCGATGCGTGACGATGTCGCCTCCCGTGGCGTGCGCCGTGCAGCCACGAACAAGACACTGAAGTGCAGGCAGACGAAGTCTTTCTGGGACGCAAACATGACGGTCACGTTCCAGAACAACTGCCCCAAGTAAAAGAACGTCGTCTGGGGGCTGAGGATTCAACCGACGCTTCAGCGCCAGATCGTTGGCAATGTGAATGAGCGTGGCATGAAGTGGTGGCTGAACGGCAAGCGGCAGGGCATGAACGCTCCGCACAAGAATGTGCCCAAGTCGTACCTCTTCCACGGCTCGTTCAAGCCAGTGAAGGTACCCTCGACGGTCAAGTCCTCCGACCTCATCACGTTCAAGGTTCGGTGCAAAGGAAGGATTCTGCCCGGCGCGTTGACCGTCACGACGACGTTCTACCCTCGTAGGTGACAAGAGGAGGAGGACGCATGGGATCCGAGCGCTTCCGCGGTGTGGTCATCGCGTGGGACGAGGAAGAGGGCGTCGGGGCGGTGCGCCTCGCTGACGGCCGGGAGGTCTGGGCGCTGTTCGCGGCGATCGATGCACCGGACGGAGCCTTCCGTGAGTTGGTGCCGGGCGAGGATGTCACGCTCACGGTTTCCGAGGTGGCGCACGGCGCCTACTCCTGGCAGGCGGACTGGATCAGACGCCGCTGAGCTCTCGCATCCCGCCTGATCAGCGCGTACACCTGCACTCGCGACGTCTTATCCGTCCAGGCTCACCGCATCGGTGCCGCCAGCCCCAGGCAGACGCTCAGGGCGGGTCCGAACCCGACCGTCAGACCACGACCCGACGAGCCTAGAATGTTCCGGTTCAAGCCGTAACAGGAGTCCTTCACGGACCTGCCATTGCCAGAATTGGGCGAGCATGGTCACCCGTCGGAGCTGCCAGAAGGAGGCGTGCGCATGGACGCGCCACAGGGGCTGTTGGCCGGGGTGGGAGCCCTGGGCGAAGCGTTCCTCCTCGCATTCTTGATACGAGGCTTCGCGATGTGGGTCGTCGCTCGGATCCGGCTCACCGATGTCGTCGGATATGTCACCGCAGCGTGCGGAGTTCTCGTCGTCGTCACCTATGTCTTCGACACATACCAGAGTGACCTGCTGTCCGGGACCCTCGTGGCGCTGGGCGTGGCAGGGGGCCTCTGGTGGACGATCCAGTCCAAGCGGGCCAGGGAACGCGACCCGGACCATGTCCTGCTCGGTATGTACATCATCCGTAGGCAACAACCTTCAGGAACTCGGAACTGGCTCTCTTTCAGCGACTCGCCAAGCTCCTGACGGATGCGGGTACGAGCACTCGTCTCCGTCGCTCAGAAGAGCGGCCAGGGCACGGCTGGCATGTCGCCCTCGGGCGACGGGAAGACGGCGGTGCGCAGCAGCCGGTCGCACCGCTCGGCCAGGGCGGCGACCTCGGCGTCGTCGAGGAGTGCGGCGAGGCGGCCACCGAGGCCGCCGTCGTCGTGCTCCTCGAGGCTCGCGCGGACCCGTCGGACGCCGTCGAGCTCGTCGACCTGGAGCGGCTGGCCGACCCAGCCCCACAGCACCGTGCGGAGCTTCGGCTCGACGTGGAACGTCACGCCGTGGTCGACCCCGAGGCGTCGGCCGTCGCTCAGCGGCAGCACGTGGCCGCCCTTGCGGTCGGCGTTGTTCACCAGCGCGTCGAACACCGCCATGCGGCGCAGCGACGTCGAGTCCTCGTGCACGAGGCAGACCGGCTCGTCGTCGGCGCCGCTGCCCTCCAGCACCACGCGCCAACCGTCGCGCCGTGCGGCGTGGGACGGGACGACGTCGACGGGGTCCTGGTCGGGGTCCTGGTCCTGCCAGAGCTGGAC
Organism: Isoptericola sp. NPDC055881; assembly: GCF_053615895.1. Taxonomy (NCBI): domain Bacteria; kingdom Bacillati; phylum Actinomycetota; class Actinomycetes; order Micrococcales; family Promicromonosporaceae; genus Isoptericola; species Isoptericola sp. NPDC055881. Next base: position 64,941 of record NZ_JBSHCR010000002.1, on the reverse strand, counting down.
CATGCCCGGGCCGAGCGGCCCGTCGCGCAGCCAGGTCCGGGGCACGACGCCCCAGCCGAGGGCCTCGGAGACGAGGTAGGCCGCGACCTCGCGACCCGCCAGCGTCCCGTCCGGGAAGTCCCACAGCGGCTTCTCGCCGGTCACGGGCTTGTAGACGACGGTGGTGGTGCCGATCCGGCCGACGTACGTCGCGTTCGATGCCGTCTGAATGCGGCCCACGACCTCAAGGTCGCCCGTGTGGAGGTCGACCTGCTGGTCGGTCACGGCGCGACCGTCGGGCTGCTGCGCCGTGCTGTCACGCGTCGGCTTCCGGGGCGCACTCGTGGCCCTCGTCCATCGGCATGCCGCAGTCCGAGCAGGTCGGGCGGCCCGACGCGACGACGCGGCGGGCGCGTTCGGCGAACGCCCGGGCGGTGCCGACGGGGATCCGCACCACCAGCATCTCGCTGGGCTCGGACTCGGCCTCGGCTGCGACGTCGAGCGCGTCGTCGTCGCTGCCGGGAAGGTCCTCCTCGACGGGGAAGGCCTCGATCACCATCTGCGCGGTCCTCGGGTCCCAGCCCAGGCGCATCGAGCCGGTCCGGAACTCTTCCTCGACGGGCTGGTCCAGCGGCGCGTCGTCGAGGAGCTCGGCGGGGGCTTCGGCGGGGATGGAGAGCTTGTCGTCCGCCGTCACCAGCTCGTCGAGCATCCGGTCGATCATCTCCGCGAGCACGGCCGACTGCTCCTTCTCCATGGCGATGCTCGCGGTCCGCTTGCCCGCGCGGGCCTGGAGGTAGAACGTGCGCTCACCTGGACGGCCGACCGTCCCGATCACGACCCGGTCGGGCCAGTCGAACTCGTGCACCACAGTGGTCATGCCACCACTCTAGGAGGCGCCCGCGCCGGCCCCGCCGCCGACGGGCGCGTCACCCGCAGGTGCGGCGCCGCGCAGCCAGGACAGGTCGCCGGAGTCGGTGTTCATGGCCACGACCTCGGGCCGGTGTGGCCCGTACCGCACGATCGAGACGGACCCCGGGCCCACCGCGATGCGCTGGAAGAGGTCGAGGTGCATGCCCAGCGCGTCCGCGAGCACGGACTTGATGATGTCGCCGTGCGCGACCGCCGCCCAGACCGCACCCTCGCCGTGCTGCTCGCCGACGGCGGCGTCGTGGCGGCGGACCGCCGCCACCGACCGCGACTGCATCGCTGCGAGCGACTCCCCGCCCGGGAACGTCACCGCCGACGGCTGCGACTGGACCTGCGACCACAACGGCTCTTTCGCCAGGTCGCTCAGCGCCCGGCCCTGCCACTGCCCGTAGTCGCACTCGCTGATGCCGCGCTCGACGAGCGTGGGCGGTGCGCCGCCGTCAGTTCGCTGCTGGTGCTCGACGACCGCACGCGCCGTCTGCCGGCACCGCTCCAGCGGGCTCGTGACCACCGCGGCGAGGGGCACGTCCGCCAGCCGCGCCGCAGTGCGCGCCGCTTGCTCGCGACCGACAGCGTCGAGCCGCACTCCTGCTGTGCGGCCTGCGAGCAAGCCCTGCGCGTTCGCAGTCGTGCGGCCATGGCGGACGAGCAGGACCGTAGGCATGCTCCGGAGCCTAGACCTCAGTGCTTGGGCTGCTCGTTCGCGCCCGTCCCCGGAGGTCGGTCAGACGGTCGAGACTGCTCCGGAACAACCCGTCGGACAGAAGTTGACCATTCAGTTCAGGTGAACGCGCTCACTGAAATGGCGGGTCTTCTGCGCATGTTTCAAACGGCCGTTCAACTCGCGTGCAAGTTGAACTGTGCAAGACCATCCGCCTGCAGACGAGCCGTACCTGGCGGAGCATGTCGGAGGGAGGATCAGCGCACCACATCGGAGCAGCGGTCGGTCGGCGGTCCTGACGATGCTTGCCTGGTGCCAGGGCGCTATGAAGCCCGGAGCTTCGGATCCTCGAACGCATGCCAGGCCATGGGCGCAGGGTAGGCCACCACGCTACGGCGGCCGACGCGCTCGAGGCGGCTGCGGGAAGGGCAGGTCGTACTGGTTGCTCGTGCTCCGATTGAGGGTCAGCCCGGCGGCGTCTGCCCGGGCAATGCGGGCCGACGAGACACAGTCAGGGAGGGCCGAGGCGTCCCGGATCCCCAGCGATCCAGAGCTGGTCGGGAAACATCGATGCGGTCCGGTCGTGCGTGGCTCTGTAGCCCAACGCGGCAATGCTGTGTGGACGAGAACCAGATCCAGACTTTGGACGTACGCGTACGCGAGCACTTCGTCCTTTGGCCGTAGCGAGGCTGAAACACACGCCGAGCCAGGCGCTATTGTGCACGAGCGCGACTGGCGCAGCAGCCAAGGTCACCCAGTCTCCCTGGGCTGATTTGTGTACTGTGACACTTGCTGATCAGCCTGAGCATCAAGGGGACCCGTTGGATTACACGAGTGCGACCTCGAAGGCTGCCGCGGTCGCCCGGATCTACGTGCTCGCGGACATGCCGCCCGAGCCGCTCGGCCGGGGGAGCAAGGAGAAGAAGTCGTCGCTGGAGGCCCTTGGTGCCTCGCTCGGTGTGGAACTCCACGGCGTCCGCTCGAAGCATCGTTGCGCCCAGGCGATCGCTGAGGTGCTCGGGGTCCTGTGGGACGACGGCTGTCAGTCCGCCGGAGACACGATCACCCTCAAGGGCATGAACCTTCTCGTGGATGCCGCGGCTCGTGCCCGGCTCGCGAGTGCCACCCCGTCCGAGGCGCGCGTCCTTGTCGAGCGGTTGCTCGATCCTCGCCTCGGTTCCCGTCCGAGTACGCAAGAAGAGGATGTGCCGATGTCCGAGGTCGCTGTGGTGGACGAGGTCGAGCAGAACGTCGCCGACTATCTTGCTCGCCTGAGCGAGCCCGGCCCGGTGCCGGAGGACTTCGGTGAGCCAACGCTATCCTTCTCGGCTGACGACGTCCGTTTCGACGACGGTTCGTGGCGCCAGCGGCTTCTTGACGTGTGGTACTGGCTGAACCTCGGCTCATCGATCGACGACACGAACCCTGACACATTCGACCGCAGCCTCTCCGAAGGGCTGGGCCTCGACGAAGACGCCGCCGGCCTGGACCTGTTCGGTGCTCTCGAGCAGCGGCTCGAGAAAGCGCTGGCCCTGCGCGACGAGTTCCGAGCGACGATGGAGGACGCTGTCGAGGGCACCGCGACGCTGACGAGCGCCTCGCTGGCCTGGGTCGACGCCTGGGAGGACGAAGAAGACGACGAGGTCGTCGAGCAGAGCGGCGCGATCGACGCCGAGGCGAGCACGTGGCCGATCGCCAGCTTCGTCGGCTACGCGTCCGACGACGAGCTGAACCTGAGCCCGTCGTACCAACGAGCAGACGTCTGGCCGACCGGTGACGCCCAGAAGCTCATCGAATCGATCGTACGGGGCATCCCGTTGCCCTCCGTGATCATCCTCGAGCGGGAGTCCGAGCGGGGCACCGAGTACGAGGTGGTCGACGGCAAGCAGCGTCTCACGTCGATCCTGCGGTTCATCGGCGCGCACCCACGCGCCCTGAAGGTCGTCGAGGAGAAGAGCACCGCTTGGGGCGTGCCCAACCTCGTCGAGATCTTTCGCACCGACTACCGGAGGTTTCGCAGCCTCTGGAAGACGCACGAGCCCGAGCAGCTGACCTCCGAGGTCGCGCGAGCGAACCAGTTTCCCTTCCCGCTTCGGTCTAGCAAGAAGACGGACAGCAGGAAGCCTCTGACCGGCGACCTCGAGCCACTGCAGGGGAAGTATTACTACGAGGTTCGTGACACCCAGATCTCCGTGCAGGGCAAGCCCCGCAAGGTCAGCTACATCTTCGAGAAGGCTGACGCGTCGTACAAGATCCCTGTGATCGTCTACAAGCAGGTGACGACCGCCCAGGTGCACGAGGTGTTCTACCTTTACAACAAGCAGGGCAAGCGCCTCAATGCCGAGGAGATCCGCAACGCGCTCTACCACCGGCTGGACCTCATGCGTGCACTGCTCGTCACTGCCGGGGACTCCCCGGCCGTCGCTGAGGTCGCGGACTTCCTCCTCGGCGACTGGGAGGACCTGAGCTCGGCCGGCACCAATCTTACGGACTACGCATTCGGTGCAGTCGGCTACAAGCGCACGAAAGTGCTCTCCTGGGTCGTGGCAGCTCTCCTCTTCGAGGACAAGAACAGCGATGGCGTGACGCGATCGACGGCTGCGCACATCGACGCCCTGCTACAGCGGATCGCTGGCGACAAGTACGACCCGCTGCGCGATCTGGAGAAGGTCCGTCGAGCGATGCTGTTGGTCGACCACGGCCTGGACGCTCACGCGACCCCGGACGACGTCTGGTCAAAGTCGTTCCGGAGCGGGAGCGCCAAGGGCGCGGGCAACTGGCAAGAGCTCCGTCTCGTCGCAAGCCTCGTCGGCCTGTCCGCGGCTGGCGCCGTGCTGGGAGACGAGCTGGTCGACGTCTTCGAGGACGCAGCGCCGTCGATCCGGGACGCTTCCGAGCGGTGGCAGAAGCCAAGCCAGAGCCAGTCCAGAGAGCAGTGGCGATGGATCGGTTTCGTCGTCGGTGAGATTCTGCGGCTCCTCGATGTCAACCCAGACGAGGCGCATGACGCGCTGAAGGCACAGTTCGGCTACTCCGGACTGAGGGCACTCGTGGCGAACGCCGAGACCCCGAACGGCTACGTAGCCCCATGAGCGACCTCGTCGCGCCTCTCCACGGGGTCGACTACGTCGTCGCCAAGACCGGCATCGACGACGCCGCCTGGTGGTCGGTCTACGCGGACCGCCTGGCCGCGTCGGGGATCGGGGAGACGAGCCGCGAGGTCATCGAAGACGACGCCCGTTTCATCGTCGATCACGGGGTCTTCGGGGTCGGCGAACCTAGTCCGGAAGGCTGGCCTGTATCCAGGGAACGGCGAGGACTGGTGATGGGAGCCGTCCAGTCCGGCAAGACCGCCTCGATGATGGCTGTCGCGGCCTTGGCCCTGGACCGTGGTGTCGACGCGCTCGTGATCCTCGGGGGGACCCGGACGTCGCTGTGGGTGCAGACACTGGAACGTGTCTTGGACCAGCTCGACACGCTGCCTGACCCGCACAAGCGGCGCCTTCGTCTCCCCCGGGGCCGAGCATCGGAGCTCGAGGGCTCCGACCTGGACCTCGTGTACTCGATCTCGCGCAGCGGAGCCGACCAGGCGGTGAGGAAGAACCGTCCCCTCCTGGTGGTTGCGATGAAAAATACCGCCCACCTCGAACGCCTCGGGTGCGCCCTGCACGACGTCGTCTATCCGGTGTCGGTGAAGAGGGACCGTCCGTTCCACCTGCTCGTGATCGACGACGAGGCTGACGACTCGTCCGTGGTGGATGCCTCCGCCGACACCGGCGACGCGCTCGACGTCCGGTACAAGCAGGTTCCTCGCCGCATCCTCGACCTGTGGGAGGCCCGGAACCAGCCTGGCCGGACGGCCTTCCCCCACCTGTACGCGACCTACCTCGCGTACACGGCCACGCCGCAGGCCAACTTCCTCCAGGACTACAGGAACCCGCTCGCGCCGACCGACTTCGTCGCCAGCCTGCGAACCCCGGGCGCCACCGGCGACCCTGAGGTCCGCTCGTCCTCTTACCGCGTCCCCGAGGGCCCCTACGGGTGGTACACCGGAGGCGAGGTCTACTACAAGAGCCTCGCCGACGTGCCGCTCTGCCTCCCGACCAACCACCTAGACCCAGAGGACCTCGTCTATGACGGCGTCCGCGCCTACCTGGTCGCCGGGGCGTTGAGGCTCATTCGCGACGAGTCGCGCCTCAGCCCGGCCAAGGCCGCCCGCGGCCGGACGTTCGAAAGCCGTGCCGAGGTGCGCGCCCAGGTCCTGCCGCCGATGTCGATGCTAGTGAACCCCGCGGCGACGAAAGACTCCCACTTCGACGTAGCCAAGAAGATCCTCGACTGGTCGCACGGCACCAACACCGACCACCAGACCTTCCCGGAGCGAGGCTCCACGGGCCGCCCACTCGGGACCGTCGGCCTCGCTGCAGACATGGAGGAGCACCCGGACCGTTGGGTGGCTTGGCTCGACAACTATCGCGAAGGGGCTGCCAAGGCCGCGACGATTCTCGGTCTAGCGGTCGTACCCGTGGTAGCCGACGACTGGGGCATGCTCCGGCAGACGATCCTCGACGAGATCGTGCCTGGCACTGGTGTCTCGGTCATCAACAGCGACGAGAACGCCGACGATCGCCCCGAGTTCTCCCCCCGGCAGCACGCCGACGGGACGTGGAGAGCACCGACGAACTGCTCGACGATCTTCGTCTCCGGGAACGTGATGTCTCGCGGCCTGACGCTCGAAGGCCTCACGACGACCCTGTTCACCAGGAGCGCTTCGATGCCGCTGGCCGACACCCAGATGCAGATGCAACGCTGGTTCGGCTACCGCGGGGCGTATATCGACCTGTGTCGCGTGCTGATGCCGCAGGATCAGATCGACCTCTTCACGCGATACCACGAGAACGACGAGGCTCTGCGCCGGGATGTCCTGCATGCGATGGGGTCAGGCGCGGTCCCTGACCTCACGATCTTGCAGGGCAGGTCGTTCCGCGCCACCGGGAAGATCGTGAATGTTCAGGCGCAACCGCTCTTCCCAGGTCCCAAGCCGTTCGTGCGTCACATGAACCCCCAGGGGTTCGACGACGAGAACCTGACCTTCATCGCCGAGCTATTCTCCGAAGGGGTGACTCCTGTCGCCGGGAGCGCAGGCAGTCAAGGTCTCCTGCTCGAGGATTCAGTCAGCCTCCTGGGCGCTGCCGATCTGCTCGATCGCCTTCGCTACACGGACCATGGTCCAGGTCCGGAGAGCCGCGAGGCGTCACGCTGGTCGTCGGTCGCCCATCATGCCAACCTCCCCGCTGACGACATGGCCTCCCCGCTGTACCGGGCTCCGTACGTCGCGGAATCGGTGGACCTTGGGATCGCCTCGCCGTACGAGATAGCCGCCTACCTGCGGCTCTGGCACACCGCCATACCCCGACTTGTTCCCGGCCTCATGACGACGGACGACCGGCCGGTGCCGTGGGACCTCGTCGAGAAGAAGACGCTCGAACGACGCCGGCCACGGTTCTGGGTCGGGCTCCGCTTCGGGTCCGGCGATCCGGTGACCTCGGGTCCGCTCACGCGGCTCCCCTGGACGGTGCGTCCCATGCGACGCACCCTCGTCGAGGGGACCTCCGACCTCCAGGCCACCTGGGGGTCACGCAACTACGTCGGCGACCAGGTCCGAGGGGACGAGGTATTCGAGAGCGCTGTACTACCGGGCGATCTCCACGCAAAGGTCAACCTTGAAGGCGCCCGTCTGCCAGGGTCCGACGGCCTGATCCTCTTCCATGTTGTCGGCCGCGAGGACGGTAGCCAGGCCGTTGCCGTCGGCGTCAGCCTGCCCCTCGGCGGTCCCGACCACATCAAGGCCACTACCGGGGGAACAGGCGCATGACGGAAACGCAGTCGTTCGAGTGGCTCCGTGCTGCGATCGAGCAGCAGCCCCGGTCGAAGGCCGAACGCGGACGCACCATCGTGTGGGCAGACAGCCACAAGTCGCTGGGTCTGGCCCGCGACCCGAGCGACACCATCGAAGTCTTCGTCGTCGGGCCGAGGCTGCTTGCCGGGACGACTGCGGTCAGTGAGTGCCTGAGTCATCAGACATGGACGACGTCCGACGGTGCCGACCTCGAAGCGAACCGTCTCGTCCTGCCCGATGCCGCAAACCTGCCCGGGGTTGCGGCATTCGTCTGCGCCGAGCTACTCGCCAACTGCCTCGAGACGGATCCGCAGACAGCCTTCACAGCGACCGAGCCTGTGATCATGCTGCTCCTGCGTGAGGCCGAGGTCGGGAACCAGGTTCGCACAGGGCTCGCCGGGGAACTGCTGGCTCTCGAAGCGCTGACCCGGCACTCCACCGCCCCTGATCAGGTGGTCGACTCCTGGTTCGGCTACGGCCCCTCGTCACGCGACCTGCAGCTCGGTCCTGTCGGCATCGAGGTCAAGACGACGACGACCTCGTCCTCGACGCACATTGTTCAAGGGTTTCACCAGGTCGAGGTAGGACACCCCGCGACCGGTGAGCCCGAGACCCGTCTGTATGTCCTGAGCGTCGGAATCCGGTGGCTCGCGGTCGACAGCCAGGTTGGCCGCACGATCCCGTCGCTGGTGGACTCGATCCTCGGACGGCTCTCCACCGACGCGGTCTATCGCTTTCTCGCGCGGCTGCGGCAGTACGGCGGCGACGCCGGGACCGGGTATGACCACGAGAGGGACCGGGAGAGGCTGAGCTTCGCCCGGCCGTGGTTCGCGACCTTCGAACGGCTCTACGACATGACCGACGAACGAGTCCGCGTCATGCGCAGCAAAGACGTCGAAGGCATCACCCACATCGATCCGGCGTCGGTGACCTTCCAGATCAGGCTTCCGGAGCAGGTCGACGGAAACCTCAATCCCGTCTCAGGCATCGAGCAGATCGCCAGCAGACTCACGAACGGGGCATAGAGGCCCCGGCGGCACTGACGATCGCGTCGATCCGGGCGGCAGCGTCGGCGACGGGCTCGTGTTCCCACACCCGCACCACGGTCCAGCCCAGATCGTTCAAGGCCATGTTGGTGTCCTCGTCCCTGGCACGATTCGCGGCGAGCTTGTCTAGCCACCAGTCAGAGTTCGAGCGCGGTCTTGTCCCGTGGTCCGGGCAACCGTGCCAAAAGCAACCGTCCACGAAGACCGCCACCTTGGCACGCGTGAACGCGATGTCGATCGTCCGACGACGCTGCCCCGGGACCGGGTACGTCACTCGGTAGCGCAGGCCGCGCGCATGGAGCTCGCGCCGCAGCGCAAGCTCCGGTGCCGTGTCCTTGCGCCGCGCAGTTGACATGCGCACGCTGATCTCCGTCGACGACGCCCCCGGGTGTGCGGGGACATGCTGGGGCCGCATCAGCCCGCGTGAGTCAGCGGATGATCCTCCGCTCGGGCCGCCCCCGCTGGCACGCTCCCGGTGGCCAGCTGCTGCGCAACGTCGTCGACGGGTTCTGCGGCTTCGGAGTCAGCGCCCTCCACCGGCACCCGGACCCACCCGGCAGCGTGCGCCCGACAACCGCGGAGCAGCGCGCCGAGACCGCCAAGGTTCGCGAGATCAAGCGTGTCGCCCTTGGTACCGAAGTGGTGCAGCATGAAGTGCGTCAGCGCGAACTGGACGGTGCCGACGTGCACCGCGTTGCCGAACTGCTTGTACGACTGCGTCTGCCGCTGATCCAGGTCAAGCATCGCTTGAAAGACCTCGTCCGGGAAGAGTTGGAGCCGGCCCGCCTCGTACGGAGTGAGGCGACGCTTCTCGCTGCCTAGGATCGGCGCCTGGTTGATCGCGACGAGCGCGGGCGTATACGTAGCCTTCTTCACCCGGACTCCCGAGGGCCTGAGCTGGATCAGGCACTCCGTCAGTGACTCCGCGTCCAACGCCTGCCACTCGAGCTTGCGCCACGCGTTGTTCTTCAGCTTCAGGATCTTTGCGAGCACGTCGCCACTCCCCTCGCCCTTGAGCTGCGGAGAGTACGTCTTGATAAAGTCCTGCGACTTATCAAGAAACTCGTCCTTCCAGTCACGGGCTTTCCGTTCGAGGCCGCGGTGAGCATTTGCGTCAGCGCGCTGGAGCGCGAGCCACACCTTGTCCTCGACCTGGAACCAGATCGGATGGCCGGGGAACCATGACCCCCGCGCGTCCTTGTTTCGCTGGGTGACCACGTTGGCCAGGAGCTGCTTGTAGACGTCGTACCACACGTCGTCCTTACCGAGCCTGAACTCGGCGATGTTTCCCAGATACTTCTCGACCTGTGTCGCACGAGACATGCGTGCATCGTCTCCGCTCGCAGCCGCCTCACGCATCCAACCAGCCGTGATCGCTGCGGGAGCACCATCACGCAACTGGGTCTCGCCGATCTTCCACTGGTCGGTCGACCAACCACTGGACTTCTTTGGACCGTCGAACGGGGTCCGGTCTACCGCCACGTCTTCACGTACAGCGAGGATGTAGACGCGCTCCCGGCTCTGCGGGCCACCACCTTGCCAAGGCGCGATCGAGTGCGGCGAGAAGACCGTGGGCTCGTCGTTCACCACGTACTTGAGCCCCTTCAGGGAGTCGACGATGGTCTTGAACGTCGTCTCTCGGTGCTCGGGGCCGATCAGGTTCTTGACATTCTCCAGGAAGACGACCTTTGGTCGTCGCGCCGCGACGATCATGAGGATGTTGTAGAACAACGTACCGCGCATCGAGTCCAGGACGCCGAGCTGGCGCCCCGACTTGCTGAAGGCCTGGCACGGGAAGCCCGCCGCCAGGACGTCGAAATTCTCAGGGATATTCTTGAGCACGATCTCACCGGCTTCGGCCCGGCGGACGAGTTCGGAGATCGTGTGCGCCGCATCGACCGGAACATCCTCGTTGATGTCGTCGGTCACGTGAACGTCCTGATGCTCGCCCGTGAGCCACGCCTTCTTGTAGACGTCTTGCGCGAAGGAGTCCTTCTCGGCTACGTAGACGCATCTCCCACCCAAGCCTGCGAGCGCCGCATGGAAGCCGCCGATGCCAGCGAAAAGGTCGATGAAGGTGAACTGGTCGGACACGAGACTCCTGGGGGCGGACGAGCGAGCCTGTGTTCGCCGTCGTAGCTGGTTTGTAGCTTGGGCGAGGCTATCAGCTGGCGTTCGTTTCGAACAGCCATGCTAGCTCCCTCGTTGTGCCGTCAACGCCGAACCGTGGAACCGCACGATCGCTGCTCGGGCGCGGCCGGCCAGCGTCCGCGACCGAAGTCCGCTCCACCAGCTACTCGAACCAGTCGCTCTTCCGACGCCGGCCCGTCGGCAGGCGGGACAACGAAGCGGCACGCTCGCGTCCACAAGGTCTGCCGTCGACGCGGACGGCTCGTGCGCGCGCCACCGATGCGCACGCGTCGCACCTCCGGACGTGCGACGCGGTGAGGTCGCTGAGGGCGCCAGCCCTGACTTGTCAGGTCATCAGCTCTTCAAGCAGGCGCTGAGTCTCCGGGTCTACCGAGTGGAGGATGGTTCCCTTCATCCCCCGCGTGAGAAGGACCTTGTAGACGTTCCGCACGAGCGTGTCGAACTGATCGTCACTGACTTCCTTGCGTGACCGGAACGCCGGGTCTCTGTTCTCGTCGCGGCGGGCGACCCATCGGTCGGTCCGCCAGACGAGGTCGGGCCCGAGGATGACGCCGTTCCAGTCGTACTCGAAGCCCTGCGCCGTGTACACGCAACCCACCTGACCGAAGCCGCCTGGGCTGGTCGCCCACAGGTACGAGGGCGGCGCGTCGCCGACGGCACGCTCTCCCTTGACGTTCCACGGTCGGGACCATCCGCCGACTGTGACATCGGGGACGAGGGCGTCGTCGGCCAGCGGGTCGCTCCACCGCCATGCGTACCCGGCCGTCATCCGCGCACCGAAACCCTCGTGGAGGTAGTGCTCCAGGGCTACCTCAAGCTCGCGCGGCGACCCGGCGGTGCGTAGCTCGAAACGGTCGTCCCCCTGCCACGGCACCGGCCCACCCTCGGCAAGCCCGAGCAGGCGGAGCACCCACTCGATGTAGGCCTCACTCCCTCCCGCACGGAACTGGTCATGGAGGCTCACACGCCTGACCTGGATTCCTTGCGCTTCTGCGGCTGCGGTGATGGTCTCGACCGTGCCGCTCTCGCCCGGACGCACCACCTGGTGCTCGTCGAGCAGGAAGACGGGCACCCGGGCAGCGTCCAAGAGCTCGTCGACCTGCGGACGTGCACGCTCACGGATCGCCTTCGGCGTGTACCGGTTGACCGACTTCTCGCGGATGCGGTGCGCCTCGTCCAGGACGAGCACGTCGAGGTCGTTCTTCTCGGCGGACATGAAGCTGTTGAAGTACATGAAGAGCTTCTGCGTCGCCGAGGAGCCTTTGCCGGCAACCTTGCGCATGGTGCGCGTGAAGCTCTGTGACCCGGTGGCATGAAGGACGGTACGGCCTTCTCGGGCGAGCTCGCCGAGCAGCGACAACGCGATCACGCTCTTGCCCGACCCCGGACCACCAGAGACGACCACGGCGGTCTTCGTGTTCTCCTTGGACGCCTTCCGCACCGCGCTCTGCACCAGCTCGAACGCGATCCTCTGATTGTCAAGGAGCACGAACTGCTCGCGGTTCCGCACCTCCTCGGCGGCGACCGCGAGCAGCTGCTTGGACGGCCGGACCGCCGAGCGAAGGAGTCTGTCTGCCGATTCCGCCCCGCTCTCGGCGGCCAGGTTGGCGCGGAGGTAGTCGAGCCACCGCCCTCGGGAGCTCGACGTGAAGAGCGGGGCCGTCGCCGTCGCCGTCGCATCGACAAGGTCGGCGACGTCCGCGTGGTGCGCGTTGTGCAGGTACGCGACCCCACGGATCGTCTCCCGCTCGTCGTGCAGTGTGGCGGTGAAGTCGCGGATGAAGTCGACGTAGCCGGACACCTGGACGCTCGGGTGCAGGTGTTCCCGCCGTGGGGATCCGTCGACGTGGACGAGGTTCTCGGACTCGTCGTGTGTCCGCGCTCGCGACCACTGCTTGAGCTCGACGACGACAAACGAGTCGCCACCGCGCTTCGGGTGTACTCCAGCGAGTACGACGTCTGCGCGCCGAGAGGTGTACGGCAGGCGGTACTCGAGGAGAATCTCGACAGCTCCGAGGCCCGCGTCCATGAGATCCCTGGCGATCACCGGCAAGGAACGCGTCCACGAGCGCTTCTCGCTCGGTCCCGGCACTCCGAGCCCCTGGTTCACGAAGAACTCCTCCAGGTGCTTCTCCACCAACGAGATGTCCGACGAGGCCAACTCGGCGAGCGCGCGAGCGGAGTACCTGACCGTTCCTGACACGAATGCTCCTGGGCAGCACGAAGTTTCGTGCGGCGGGGAGCGTGTCCAGGAGCGGAAGCTCGTCGATACCGCTTGACGGACGGAATGCTACGGCCTGGGACGGGCAGGGTGCGGCAGTTCCTACTTGCGGTGCGCACGCGGCCACCCCACGGGCGATCGCCTGCGCTAGCTATCAAGGTTGCAGAGGGCATTCAGGAATTCACCCGTGTCCACCGGAACGACGTACCGCCAGGTCGTCGATGCTGAGGCCATGACGAATTCTGCCGCGCGGGACGGCCGGGCGATGTCGCCCACTCCCCCCATCGATGGCGCCCCTGCGGCACGCGGTCGTGGCCGGCTGTCAGCATCTGAAGGCCGTCGTCGTGCGGCCGGGCTGACAGCGGCTGGCGCAGCCGCCGCGCTGGTGCTGACGGGCCTCACAGCGATCGGCCCGGCGGCGGCAGCTCCCACGGCCGACTGTGTGGCACCGTTCCCGGTGGCCGACTTGGTGAGCGGCGCGCCGGTCAACGGGCTGACGGTGAGCAAGGGCACCACGCCGCAGGCGTTCACGGGCGAGGTGCTCGGTGTCCTGTCGGACGGCATCGCCCCCGGGCTGGACATGATCGTCGCCGAGCTCCATTCCCCCGCGATCGACGCGGCGGGCGGCATCTGGCAGGGCATGTCGGGCTCGCCCGTGTACGCGGAGGACGGGCGGCTGATCGGCGCGGTCGCGTACGGCCTCGCCTTCGGCAGCTCTCCCGTCGCCGGCATCACGCCGTACGAGGACATGCAGGGCTACCTCGGCGCCGCGACGGCGGCACCCGAGGTGGCGGTGGGCACCCGCATGGCGACGCGGATCGCGGCCGAGACGGACGTGACGCGGTCCGAGGCCTCCCAGGGCCTGCGGCAGCTGCCGATGCCGATGGGCGTCGGCGGCATCGACCTGGCCCGTGCCCGTTCGGCGGTCAAGACCGCCGGCGGCAGCGAGCTGGTGACGGCCGACTCCTACCGCATCGGCCGGTCGAGCGGCGTGGCGGCCGCCGGGATCGACACCGTCGTCGCCGGGGGCAACGTGGCGGCGGTGCTGTCGCACGGCGACATCACGTTCGCCGGCATCGGCACCGCGACGTCCGTGTGCGGCGACCGGGTGGTCGCCTTCGGGCACCCGATGTCGTTCACCGGCAAGACGCGTCTGGGGCTGGCGGCCGCCGACGCCGTCTACGTCCAGGAGGACCCGCTGGGCGTGCCGTTCAAGGTCGCGAACCTCGGCGACCTCGGCGGGACCATCACCGACGACCGCCTCGCCGGCATCGCCGGAACGTTCGGCGCGTCCCCCACGCCGGCGCCGGTCAGGTCGAAGGTGTCCTACGAGGGCAGGTCGCGCACCGGCACGACGCAGGTGCTGCACCCGTCCGCCTTCGCCGACGTCACCCTCCTCGCCGCCCTGGCGAACCACGACCGCGTGGTGGACGGGGTCATCGGCGGGTCGGAGACCCAGCGCTGGACGATCACCGGCGTCCGCGCCGGGACCCCCTTCACGCTGCGGTACGCCGACCGGTACCAGGCGTTCGACGACGTCGGCTCCACGGGCGCGTTCGACCTCGCGAACGTCGTGGCCACTCTCTCGTCCCTGTCGAACGTCCGGCTCACCGGTGTGACCGACGACGTCCAGGTCAGCGACAGCGGCCAGCGGCACCGCGTCGTAAAGATCCAGCAGCGCACGGGCGGTCGGTGGATCGACGTCACCGACAAGACCGCGAAGGTCCGCGCCGGCAAGACCCTGGTGCTGCGGACCCAGATCCTCGGCTCGGACGGGCACACCCGGACGGTGTTCCGCGAGGAGCTCACCATCCCGCAGCGCCTCAAGGGCCAGACCGGCATGGTCACCGTGGTCGGTGGCAACTACCTCCAGGACGAGTTCTACAGCCCGACCACGTTCGCCTCCATCCAGCGGCTCATGCAGAGCAACCCGCGCAACGACGAGATCCAGATGAGCCTCGTCATCGGCGGCGGCAAGACCGTCTTCGAGCGGACCCGGACCTCCGACGTCCTCACCCGCGTCGTCAACGGGCAGAAGCAGCTGCGAGTCCGCGTGACCTCCTGAGGACCGAAAGAGGCCCGGGGCCGCGGCGAACCGCGACTCCGGGCCTCTGACAGGCGATCTCGCCCGACCGACGTCCGCCGATCAAAAGTTGATCATGCAGGGAAAGGTCGCAGGACCGCTGAAGCTCCGCGGTTTCTGCCCTCGTCACGAGCGGCCGTGCAACTCGCGTGCCGCTCAGAACGGGGGCGCGGACACGCTCGTGACATGTCCCGTCGAGCGTACGACACAGCCCGTCACAGCATCCTTGCGGTACGCGACCGGCGAGTCCATGGCGGACCGGTCTTCGCGTCCGCGCTGGATGACGGCCAAGACCGACCGGGCGACGAACAGGCGGATCGTGTCGTTGCGGCTGCGTAAGCGTCTGGGCCCGGTCCAGCTGGCCGCGCTGACCAGGGTCGCGCCCTCGACTGCGCACCGCGTCCTGGTCCGGTGCCGAATCAACCGGCTCTCGCACGTCGACCGGGCCACCGGAGAGCCGGCGCGCCGCTATGAGCACGACCACCCCGGCGCGATGCTGCACGTGGACGTCAAGAGGCTCGCCAACATCCCCGACGGCGGCGGGTGGCGGTTCGTCGGCCGGGCCCAGGGCAGACGCCCCCGGGCGGCGACGCCCCGCAAGCCCAAGAATGCCTACAGCCATCCGAAGATGGGGCACACGTTCGTGCACACCGTGATCGACGACCACTCCCGGTTCACCTACGCCGAGGTCCATGACGACGAGACCGCCGCCACTGCGACCGGGCCGTGACCTGGTTCGCCGCACGCGGCATCACCACCCAACGAGTCTTGTCGGACAACGGCTCGCCCTACCGCTCACACCTGTGGCGCGAGACCTGCGCCGAACTCGAGATCACAACACACCCGGACCCGCCCCTACCGGCCCCAGACGAACGGCAAGATCGAACGCTTCCACCGCACCCTCGCCGACGGCTGGGCCTACGCCCGCCGCTACACCTCAGAGACCGAACGACGCACTGCCCTGGCAGCACGGATCCGAGTACAACCACCACCGCCCCCACACCGCCTGTGGGAACAAGCCACCGATCACCCGATTCACCAACCTGTCCGGTCAGTACAGCTAGAACCCACCTCAACAGCAGGGGGTCAAGGTTCGCTCGACGCTTGACACGCTGGGTGAAACCATTCGTCGGACGACCTTCCGTTCAAACCGTCGGCTACGGTGGGGAACCATGACTGAGCCCTCCGCCTACGACGCGCATGTCTGGGACGACTCGAAAACCGGGCCGTCGAGGCCCACGCGCAAGGACGCCGACGTCATGGAACGCGCCTCGGGCAACGCCGCCCGCAAGATCGCGAGCACGACCGGTGAGGCAGTAGCGCGTGTTCCGCGCCTGAAGAACAGTTTCAACGTCGTCGCGAAGGCGGGCGGACAGGTCATCGCAAAGGTTCCGGAAAGCAACACCAGACAGGGCGGCCTCTCGATGGGCGAGTCCGTCCGCGCTGTCGGTACTACGGCCGCCCGGCAAAATCGCGCTGACCTCTCCCCAGCCGCGATAGGGCTGTTCAATATAGCCCCAGGGATGAAGAGATCCGCAACCTTTGACGCACCCGCGCCCCGACTCTGGCGAGGTCGCAAATGACTACTCCATCGAGCGGAGGCACGCTGGCACGGCCAGGCGTCGAGTCCATCAGCATCGTCCCAGGGGTAAGCATCCTGGGTGTCCTCGGTCACCTCAACTACGAACCATGGTTCGCGCTGGCCGAGTACGTCGACAACGCAATCCAGAGCGCGGAGACGTCGCACCCGCAGATTGTGCAACTCGAGCCCGCGTACCGATTGAACGTGGACATCTCTTACGAGCGCCATGACGGCGGCCGGATCGTGATCGTCGACAACGCTGGCGGCATCGCCTACGAAGACTTCCCGCGGGCGTTCAAGGCGGCGGAGGTGCCGCCGGATCGCAGCGGCCTGTCCGAGTTCGGCATGGGCATGAAAAGTGCATCGATCTGGTTTGCCCGGAACTGGCGAGTTGTAACCACAAGCATCGGGGACCACACCGAGTACTCGATCGAGTTCGACATGGACACCGTACTGCGGGACCGGGTCGACAACTTGCAGGTGACCACCTCGGCGGTGGATGCGGACCTCCATTACACGCGAATCGAGTTGTGGAACCTCAACCAGTTCTTGCCTGGCCGGACCTTGGGCAAGGTACGGGATCATCTTCGGGAGATCTATCGTGGTTTTTTGAAGGACGACCGGGTCGTCCTGACCGTCGCGGGCCAGGCCATGGAGTACGAAGAGCCATCGATACTCAAAGCGTCGGACGTTCGATCGGAGTCCAACGAAGCGATCTCAAAGGAACCACAGGATTGGCGCAAGCAGGTCGACTTCGTGTTCGGCGACGACATCCGGGTAAAGGGGTGGGCGGCGATCCGAGCTGAGGGCCGAACAAGCGGCAATGGACTGTCACTCTTCCGTCGCGGCAGGGTCATCGTTGGGAGTGGCGAATCTCCCTACCGACCGGCGCGCATTTACGGCGCCGGGAACTCGTATCGATCCCAACGACTGTTTGGCGAACTCGAGATCACGGGCCTACCCGTTAGCCACACCAAGGACGGATTCCAATGGCATGGCCGAGAGGAGGACTTCGAGGAGAAACTCCGCGAGTCGCTCGACGCGGAACCCTTGCCGCTATTGAAGCAGGCCGAGCACTTCCGTGCACGGCAGGCCTCGAAGCAAGAGCAGAAGCGGATCCGAGATGCCACCAAAAACACCGCCGATGTGGTCGAGCGGGAGTTGCCGTCGGCGCTGCCCGACGTCATCGAGGGAGTCCCGCATGAGGCGCGACCAGACGGTCCTCTGGATTCGAGGAACCCTGTTCCCGACATCGAGCGAGAGTTCTCCTTCACCCATCAGAGTCGCATCTGGACACTGAAATTGGTGGCTTCATCAAGACCCGGTGAGACCCGCTGGCTCGTCAGGCACGTTGAAGTGGATGCGCCCACAGGGACCGTCACGGCCCAAATCGCTCTGAACACGGCTCATCCCTTCCTCAGGCAGTTCGCACTTGGAAGCACAGATGCAATCGAGGCCGTCTTCCGTATGGCCGTGGCGATGGTTGTCTCGGAGAGCATCCTCAATTCGGCAGGAGACGGCGAAGTCGCAGGTACCTTCATGCGACAAGTCGAGGCGCTACTGAGTGACGCGCTCTCAAAACGCCTAAGGAGCGACACATGAACGACGCAACTTTGTCACCGCAAGCGACACCGGTTAGGGAAAGCGCTCCCATCGTCGGTGACACGTTCACGGGCTTCGTAGAAGTAGTCGTGCGGCCTGAAGCTCGGGCGGCAGTCAGATCGAGTGCGGTCGACGTACTCCGTGGCGCGGTCTCCGCCGGGCCCGGGTCGACAGGCCTGGTCGTCGGCAGGGTGCAGTCCGGAAAGACACTATCCTACGAGAGCGTGATATCCCTTGCGAGGGACAACGACTTTGCGGTTGTTGTCGTGATCAGTGGCATTTCGAACCCCCTCCTCGCGCAAGGGCAGCGGCGTCTCACGAAGGATCTCACGGCAGCTTCCCCGGCAGGTTGGACGTTCTTGGCCCCGGCCGACAACCTCCAGGGTCCGGACCACGTCGAGCGCGAACTGACACGAGTTAAAGCGAACTGGCTCGATCCTGCTACTCCGCAGGCGTACAGGGAGACCGCTGTGGTCGTCGTGCTCAAGAACTACAACCGCATCCGCGATCTAGCTGACGCTATGGGCCGCGTCGACCTCGCTCGAGTGCGGGTGCTGGTCATCGACGACGAGGCCGATCAGGCGAGCCTGAACACCCTGGTGCGCCGAGGACGGGAGTCGTCTACCTACGCGAATCTGAAGGCACTCCGCTCGGCCTTGCCCAACCACTACTACCTCCAGTACACAGCGACCCCGCAGGCACCCCTGCTGATCGCGATCGACGACGCGCTCTCGCCCGACTATGTCCACGTGCTCGAGCCGGGCGACGGTTACACGGGCGGCGAGGTCTATTTCGATGAGAAGTCGGCGTCTCAATTGGTACAGGTCATCGACGCGGCGGATCTGCAAGCAGCGGCGAACCCGAGCGGCCCGCCGCCCGCCGGTCTGCGCAACGCACTCCAACTCTTTCTGATCGGCGCCGCCCATGTGGTTGCAGGAGGACACCCCGAGGCGCGCTCGATGCTCGTTCACCCATCGAGGGGTACGGCCGATCAAGGAACGTTCGCTACCTGGATCCGCGACATGAAGGCCACTTGGCACGACCGAATTCAGAATGCGGCGGAGGTCGATCCCATCAACCTACGCGACGAGTTTCGACTGGCATGGACGGAACTGAACTCGACTTTCCCCGGCCTCATTGACTTCGATAGGTGCTGGGGCGCTCTCGGCTTCGTCTTGAACAACGTCGATGTCACCGAAATCAACACTCGGGTAGGCCAGACGCCTGTCATCCACTGGATGCCGACGAAGTTCTACATTCTGATCGGAGGCCAGGCTATCGATCGCGGGTTCACCGTTGAAGGCCTTACGGTTACTTACATGCCTCGCGGCGTGGGCATGTCGATGGCAGACACCATCCAACAACGCGCCCGCTTCTTCGGCTACAAAGCCCAGTACCTTGGACTCTGTCGCGTCTTCCTTGAGCCTGATGTTCGCGATGCGTTTGTCAAATATGTTCACCACGAGCACGACATTATCAATTCGCTGCGCGCAATCCAAGATGGATCCGACACCTTGAAGCGGTGGCGCCGCAGGTTCTATCTCGATCCGAGCATGCGGCCGACCAGGGCTTCTGTGATCGATATTCCGATGGCTCGGGTGTCGTTGGGTGACAAGTGGATCACAGACCGGAACCCGGTTCGAGACGATGCATTGCCCCTCCGGGAGGCAATGGAGGAAGCCGACAGGATCCTGGCCGGTGTCAGTTGGACTGATGATCCGCATGGACATCGGCGTGGACACACCTCTCCGCGCGTCGCACTGGAACTTTTCGAATCCGTCACTGCCCCATCGCTCTTGGCGGAGGAGAACGCCCAGGCGCTCGCACTGGCGCTGGCGCGCCTCGCGGACGACCCTGCCAACGAGCACACCATCGCGGTCTACCGGATGCGACGGGATCAACGAGGCCGTCGTACTGAAACGTCCACCGGTGGAGTCCAGATCTTCCAGGGCCGTTCGGGCGGCTACCCGGGCGACCGCAACATCGGGGACGACCACCCTGGCATCACAGTGCAGTTGCACGCCGTGGAGGTGGAGTCTCGTGACCAGCAGTCGCTCGGCAAGTTCTTGGTGACGGCATGGCATGTACCAAGTACGGCTGCCGCTGGATGGATCATTCAGGTTGGTGGGTGATGACGGGTCACGTTGGAACTTCGGTCTTGGACGCGTTGCGCCGCGGTGCATCCCGAGCAAGTTCCGAGAACCTGCCTTCGCGAACATTGGCCGTGCTGCCAACCCATAGCGCCGTCGATGCGCTCGCTGGAGCCGATGCCGATGGCGTGTACACATTGGCCATCGTTGCCAGGGCAACGCAGCCGACTCCCGCTCCCATTCGGATGGCCGTTCTTAGTGTCGAATACGGAGCCATCTACCTGCTGGATGAGGGCGACGTAGGACGGGAGGTCCGTGTAACCGTCTTGCGGTGCAACTCGATGGATCACGAGATTCGAGAGCTCTTCGGTTCGTTCTGCGAGTCGGTTCTCGCGGTGCTGCCGGCTAGTCCGACCGAGAAGGATGTGGCAGTTGAGTTGAACAGATGGCTCGGCCTCTTCTGGCGGCTGCAAGCCCCGCCCCGCACGGATGTCGTCGGGCTCATCGGTGAGTTGACGTTTCTTCGTGTTGCACCAAAGCGCAGCCCATGGATCCATGGTTGGCATGGAGATCCGAGTAGCACCATCGATTTTGTTTTGACCAAGCCCCACGTAGAGGTGGAAGTCAAGGCCACGCAGTCCGCGACACGGAAGCACACTATTTCATACGGCCAGGCTTTCGGCGCAGGCAACCGCTTCTTCGCGTCTGTTATTGTTGACTTGCGCGACAGCGGTGGAACGATTGCTGACTTTGCCCGCGAGATCGCCGATCGACTTGCGCCGGAGAATGTCCAGCGGTTGTGGCACCTTGTCGCGTCCGGGTGCGGTTCGGCCTATGCAGGCATGATGAGCGAAAGGTTCGTCTGGAAGACCAGCATAGACAGCCTGCGCTTCTACCGCCAGGAAGAGATTCCTCGCCCCGAATTGACCCATCCACTGCCCATAGGCGTGTCTGGCTTGAGATTCACCTCGGACTTCACGAACTCACCCTCGATCTCAGTTGACGAGTTTTTCGAAATCTCAATCGCCCCGCACTAATGACTCGGTGGCCGACTGCGGCACCATCAGCACGCCGACGTGCTTTCCGGTCGCCAGGCCGATCAGCGTGCCGAACGTCGGCATCCCGAGCAGCAGGTCGGTGCGTCCACCAAGCATCTGGTAGCGGCCGCGAGGGCGCAGCGCCCGGTGCACCCGCCACGGCGTCCGGCTCGCGACGAGGTCCACGACGCCGTCGAAGCGGTCACGATGGGTGGCCCAGTCCTCGTCCACGTACGCGATCGTGCGGTCCGCGCCGGGCCGGCGCAGGTGCTCGGCCCTGTCCCCGCGGTCGACGGCGGTCACCTCGGCGCCCCGGTGCCGTGCGAGCCCGATCAGGAAGGCGCCACCGGCGCCCGCACGTGCCGTTGATGAGCACGCTGTCACCCGGGTGTATGCCGCTTGTGGCCCGCGGGGCGATGCAGCCGGACTGCGGGACAGCGGGCCGCCTCGGCGAACGACAGGGCCGGCGGCTTGCGGACAAGGTTCGCCGGCGACGTCGCCACGAGCTCGGCCAGGCCGCCCCGTACCCGGACAGTTCGCCGAAGACCTCGTCGTCGTCCGCAAAGCCGGTCACGTCGCTGCCGGTCGCCACGACGACGCCGGCGACGTCTGACCCGGGGATCGGATTCCTGGGCCGCCGCAGCCCCGCCACCCGGGAGTAGAACGGACGGCCCACCAGGTTCTCGCGGTCGGCGCCGTTCAGGGAGCAGGCGTGGATCTCGAGAAGCACCTGGTCGTCCGACGGCGTCGGGTCAGGCAGCTCCCCACTCGCACGACGTCGGGCGGCCCGTAGACGTCCTGGATCACCGCGAGCACAGGATCTCCGCTCCTCGCGCCACGTGGACGGACCGGCCTCGAGGTCGGCCGCCTGCGCGATCACGGGCATCAGCTCGGTGGTCGTCACACCGTAGGCCACGTCATCGCCGCTGACGGAGCTCCCCAAGGTCACTCCGACGACGTCACCGTCGGTGGACAGCACCGGCCCCCCGGAGTTGCCGGGGCGGATCGTCGCGGCCAGGGCGTAGATGTCCCGCTCGGCGCCACCGGGACCGTCGGCGGCGGGGATCTGCGCGGGACCCCAAGGGCACGCCATCTCAGGTGCTCGGAGACCGTGGGAACCTGGTGCCGCGCGGCAGGGCGATGTCGCTCGCGAGCGGGCTCTCGTCGCTCAGCTTGTGATGCGCCAGGGCGCTCGTGAAGACGGAGGTGCGGCCAGCTTGAGCGCGGTCGCGCCAGCCAACGATGCCACCACGGGGATCGAGCTCACCAGGCGTGATGTACATGCCCTGGCCGACACGCACCATTCCCCGACCGGGGCCATGCCCTGGACCACTCTGCGGGATGCACGTGCCGGCGCGCCGGTGAAGACTCGTTCGCGGCGGTCAGCGGAGGTTCTCGGCTATCCAGTCCTCGCTGAGGTCACCTGACTTCGTCACGTCAACGCTGACATCGGCTTTGAGGGAGTTCCCCTGAACTGAGCCGTGAGCAATGGTCGTCTTGCCTGCCGCATCGACACGGTCAATCACAGGCAGCAGGTCGCTGGAGGTGACGGGTGACAACGCTCCGCAGCGTTTCCCGTCGATACGGACCTCGACGACTCGTTGGCCCGTGCGCGACCCCGGCTTCTCGATCCCGTGCAGCGTGACCCACACGCCCGTACGGGCGCCCCGTACGTACGGTGCGACGACGTCGACGTGATGCTCCTTGCCAGTCACCTGGACCCTTCGCGAACCGGGCGGCAGCTCGACGATGTCGCCCTCGGGCCTCGCATTGGCGGGCACGATCTCCTCGGGATCGCCCAACGCGATCGTTACCCGAGCACGCCATGTCCCGTCGCGATTGGTCGCCCATACGCGTGCCGGCGTAACCGCTCCGAATCCCCTCGTCAACAAGCTGTCCAGGACGGGCCGGTAACGCAAGGCTTCCTCGCGGGGGAGATACCCGACTTGGATCTCATCGACGTCGACACGCACAGCGTTGGCATCATGCTTGTTGCCACGCTCAGGGACCAGCACCGCTTCGCAGAGGTACTCCTGCCCAGGCACTAGCGAGTTCTTCTTGTACAGCTTTCGAAACGAGTCCCGGCGGAACGCCTCGCCGACTACCTCGAAGCCCGGGGTACGTGTTCCCCAGAGCTCGAACGCTCTGAGGGTAAGCACCCCGTCGCCCGACGCGGGAGTCGGAGCCGCCGTCGGTGCATGCGGAGCGCCCGCAGGCGGACCTGAGGCCTGACTTTCTTGTTCTCGCCTACGGCGTGAGGACTTGCTAGCGAGCCAGAACAGGATCACCGCGAGAACAATCAGCACGATGACGAACTCCATGCTGCCCGAGGCTATCGCCACCGACACCCTGTCGCAGACTCTGCCCGGGTGATCTGTGCTGCGCGGGACAACCCAAGCGTCGACCGCCTCGGGTCACGTCTGCGAGGAGCCCAGTATCGGTACGAGCGTGTCCAGGAGTGCGCGCATCGGCGGGATCGAGCCCCGTCCAGCACCTCTTGCCACGACACGGCCGACAATCAGAACTGGCCGCGCCTCGATTCCACGACGGACCTGGCCCTGCTTCAGAGGTCGGCACCGAGAGACAGCAGTAGGGGCATCGCAATCGCCACGGCGCTAGCCAGGATCAAGATCACGACGATCGTGCCCAAGAACCACCAGATGCTCCGCCTTCGGGTCTGGGCCGTGGGAGTCATCGCCATGGCCGCAGCGTAGCGGTCAACGCATTCTGAAATCCCGACCTAGCCGAGCCAAGCATGCCTGCCCGTGCTAGGTCCGCACTGTCGGAATCGCGACCGCCAGCCGCTCGCGAAGCTCGTCGAGATCCACGCGGATGAGCCGCCCCACCCGATACCCGGTCACCGTGCCGTCGGCGTTGTGCCGGCGGACGGTCTTGACCGACACGCTGAGCTCGTCGGCCGCGACGGCGAGGGCGACGAGCCGCCTTCGCCCCGGTCGGCCGTTCCTGAACGTGTGCGGCTCCCGTGACCCCACTCCTCCCTCGGCGGCACTGTCGTGCCTCCGACACGACACAGGTGTGCCGCAGTCCCCAGCAGGTCAGGACCGCTACGGCGATGGGCGCGGCTCCTGGGTGGGCTCCATCGCCGCAAGACGACTGCGGTCCTCGCGGTCGCGTCGAACCGCTGAACGTGTCGCGCTGAATGCCGGCCATGCCCAAACCAGCGTCCAGGCGACGCATGTCCATACGACGCCCCACGGAGCGATGTCGCCCGAGGAGACCAGGGCGTCGATCTCGGTCATCATCGACATCTCGTCCTCGGGGTCGTACAGCACGGAGAACGGTTCGTCGTACGGGGCAGGGGCCGGGAACCACCGCCCCTCGGTGAGGCCGTTCCGATCGAAGTCGACGTCCACGATCTCAACCCTCCGAGGACCGCCCGGGAACTCGACCACCGCCACGAAGTCGTCGGCACAGCGCCCCCGGCACCGGTACACCTCAGCGCTGCTGGCCAGAGCCCGCTCGCCCTCGGCGACAAGGCGCGCCGCACGCTCGGCACGATCAGCCACCCACGTGACGAAGGAGACCGAGACAATGCTCAGAACAACCCCCAGGAGGGCGGCAACCAGTGCGAGATACCCCCGACCGGTGTATCCGTCGATCGTGCGACGCGGCTCCCCCATGGGCCCTCCTCATCGACGTGCGGTGCGTAGCGCGCAAACACTACTGCCGCGGTGACTCGAACCCCTACAGCGCGGTGGCGCTTATCCGCGCGGCGAGGTCGATGCCCCGCGCCATGGTCGCCCTCTGCTGGCGCAGCACGACGTTGCCCACTCCCCGCGCACAATCGCCGTGTGCGTCTGGTTGAGGAACCCGCGCGCGTCGGTCTTCGTGAGGAACGTCAGCGGCTGCCCGCCCTCCGTGCGCGCCGAGTTCACCTTGCCGTCGGGGTCCGTGTAGCGGGCCCGCCACCGCTTCGACGGCAGCTGGCGCAGCCGGCCCCATGCTTCGCGACGCTGTGCCGTCACCCTCTTCTCAGCCATCTCGACCTCCCTGGTTTCGTGCCCGCTGCGTGCCACTCCGAGTGGCACGCAGGGGGCACGCCTGTCCATAGGTGTGCGCGGACCTCCAGACAGAAAGAGGCCCGGAGCCGCGGCGAACCGCGACTCCGGGCCTCTGACAGGCGATCTCGCCCGACCGACGTCCGCCGATCAGAAGTTGATCATGTGCCCCACGATGCCGTGGATGGCCTCCTGCACGGACTCGGACAGCGTGGGGTGCGTGTGCACGTTCCGCGCGACCTCGTCGGCGGTGAGGTCCCACTTCTGCGCGAGGGTGAGCTCGGGCAGCATCTCGGAGACGTCGGGGCCGATCATGTGGGCGCCCAGCAGCTCGTTGTACTTGGCGTCGGCGACGATCTTGACGAACCCGGTCGGATCGCCGAGGCCGTGGGCCTTGCCGTTCGCCATGAACGGGAAGGAGGCGACCTTGACGTCGTAGCCCTCGTCCTTGGCCTGCTGCTCGGTGAGGCCGAACGACGCGACCTGCGGGGAGCAGAACGTGGCGCGCGGCATCATGCGGTAGTCGCCGAGGGTCTGGGTCTCGGCGCCCGCGATGGTCTCGGCGGCGACGACGCCCTGCGCCTCGGCGACGTGCGCCAGCATGAGCTTGGCGGTGACGTCACCGATGGCGAAGATGTGCGGCACGTTGGTGCGCATGTGGTCGTCGATGGCGATGGCGCCGCGCTCGGTGAGCTGCACGCCGGTGTTCTCGAGGCCGAAGTTCTCGACGTTCGGCGCGAAGCCGACGGCGGACAGGACCTTGTCGACGACGAGCTCGCCCGGCTTGTCGTCCTTGACGCCCTTGTAGGAGACGGTGACGGACGAGCCGTCGTCCTTGATCGTCTGCACGGCGGTGGACGTCAGGATCTTGACGCCCATCTTCTTGTACTGCTTGGCGATCTCCTTGGAGACGTCCGCGTCCTCGTTCGGCAGCGCACGGTCGAGGAACTCGATGATCGTGACGTCCACGCCGTAGTTCTTGAGGACGTAGCCGAACTCCATGCCGATGGCGCCGGCGCCGACGATGGCGATCGACTTCGGCAGCTCGCGGGTCATGATCTGCTTCTCGTAGGTCACGACGTTCTCGCTGAGCTCGACACCCGGCAGCAGGCGCACGCGCGAGCCGGTGGCGATGATGGCGTTGTCGAACGTCACCGTCTCGGTGCCGCCCTTGTTCAGCGTCACCTCGATCGTGTTCGCGTCGCGGAACGTGCCGCGGCCGTCGTACTCGGTGACCTTGTTCTTCTTCATGAGGAAGTGGACGCCCTTGACCCGGCCGTCCGCCACCTCGCGGGACCGGTCGAACGCCTTGCCGAAGTCGAACGTCACGTCACCCGACATGCCGAAGAAGTCGGCCTGGTGCGTGAAGATGTGCGACAGCTCCGCGTTGCGCAGGAGGGCCTTGGAGGGGATGCAGCCCACGTTGAGGCACACACCACCCCAGTACTTCTCCTCGATGATCGCGACGGACTTGCCGAGCTGGGCCGCACGGATCGCGGCGACATAGCCGCCGGGGCCAGCCCCGAGGAGGACGACGTCGTAGTGGGAAGCCATGGGCCCAGCCTATTAGGGCGCGGGCACCCCTGCGGCGTGACGTCCGTCGCACCTCCTGCGGGGCCGCCCTCACGCGACGAGCAGCACGAGCCCGACGACGACCATGACGGCCGCCGTCGCCGCGTGCACGCCGTAGGCCGTCACCCGCGGTCCCCCGGCCCGCACCACGGTGACCGCGTCGGCGGCCGCCATGCCCGCTGCGGCGATCATGACCGCCCCGAGCAGCGACGGCGTGCCCCCGACGAGGACGACGAGCAGCAGGAGCCCGGCGCCGACGTCGCGGTTGCCCTTGACCCGCGACCACGCCTGGACGGCGCGGTCCTGCACCGGCAGGCCGGGGATGCCGAAGCCGACGGCCCTGGCGGGCGCCCAGAGGAAGCTCGCGCCCATGACGACGACGGCGAGCGCGATCAGCCCGGCGAGCACGGTCGCGACGGTGGTGATCACGGGAGGACCACCACCCGGCCGCGCACGCCGCCCTTGGCCAGCAGCCGGTAGGCGTCGACGACCTCGGTGAGCGGCATGGCCGCGTGGATCCGGGCGGGCAGGGTGCCTGCGGCGACACGGGCGAGCAGCCGCGCGAGCAACGGCCCGTCCGGGCGGCTGCCGGCCGAGCCGACCTCGACGCCACGCTCGGCGCGCGGCTCGCGTCCGGGCTGCGTGCCGACGAGCCGCCCGCCGTCGCGGACGAGGGAGAGCGCCTCGCCCTCCATGGCCGCGGTGTCGACGACGACGTCCCAGCCCGGCGTCGTCGCCGTGGCGTGGTCGACGCCGAGCCCGCGCACGAAGGCCTCGTCTCTGGCCCGCGCCAGCCCGGTCACCTGCCAGCCCTGTTCCCGGGCGAGCACCGCGACGGCAGCCCCCACGACGCCGGCGGCCCCGGTCACCAGCAGCCGCCGCCCCTCCTCGGGAGCGGCCCCGACGATCTCCGCCACCTGGGCGGCGGTGGTCAGGCCCAGAGGCGCGCTCGCCGCCACGTTGGCGCACAGGCCGTCGGGCAGGACAGCGACGTCGGACGCGTCGACGACCAGCCGGTCGGCGTGCGAGCCACGCTCGGGGTCGGCCCCATCCACGAAGCCGGCCACGCGGGTGCCGACGGCCAGCGCGACGTCGTCGCCGGTGGCCTCGACGATGCCCGAGAAGTCCCGGCCGAGGGCGACGTGCACGCCCGGCCGGACGGGCGCGGGGAGCCGGCCGCTCGCGACGTCGAGGTCCAGGGGGTTGATCGCCGCGGCGGCCACGGCGATCCGCACCTGGCCGGGTCCGGGCTCGGCGACGGGCACGTCGACGAGCTCGAGGGACTCCGGCCCTCCCGGCACGCGGACGACGACCTGGCGGGACGTCTGGTGGTTCATGGTGGGTGCTCCTTCAGCGTCGGATCTAGCGTCGGATCTTGCGGTGGCGGTGGAACACCCCCACCATCGACGAAGGACTCCCCATCAGGAAGAAGGCATCTGAAAGTGCGTAACCCACCCCGGAGGGACGAGGGCCGATGCCGACCATGACCGCGGCGCAGCAGCGCGACGAGGCGCGGAGGGAGTACGACGCGTTCCTCGCCGCCTGCCCGAGCCGCCAGCTCCTCGCCCGGATCTCCGACAAGTGGGTCGCCCTCGTGGTCGCCGCCCTCAGCGGCGAGGGTCCCGGCGCCGACCCCGGGTCCGGGCCGCGCCCGATGCGCTACTCCGAGCTCGCGCGGCGGATCTCCGGCGTGAGCCAGAAGATGCTCACCCAGACCCTGCGCTCGCTCGAGCGCGACGGGCTGCTGACCAGGACCGTGACCGCCACGGTTCCCGCGACGGTGACCTACGAGCTGACCGACCTCGGGCTCTCGCTGCAGTGCATGATGCGGGACATCAAGGCGTGGCCAGAGGGGCACATGGACGCGGTCCTCGCCCGTCGCGAGGAGCACGACCGGCGGCAGGCGAGCGAGGCTCCCTGAGGTACCGGACCGACGCTACCGGCCGAAGTTACCGGGCCGAAGTTACCGGACCGCGTCGACGCCGAGGTTCGCGAGCGCGTCGGCGCGCTCGTTGCCGGGGTCCCCGGCGTGCCCCTTGACCCACACCCAGCGCACGTCGTGCTTGGTGACCTCGGCGTCGAGCGCCTGCCACAGGTCGACGTTCTTCACGGGCTTCTTGGCGGCCGTGGTCCAGGCGTTGCGCTTCCAGCCCTTGATCCAGGTCTGCATGCCGTTCATCACGTACGACGAGTCGACGTGGATGACGACGGTGCTCGGCCGCTTGAGGGCACGCAGCCCCTCGACGACGGCGGTGAGCTCCATGCGGTTGTTCGTGGTGAGCGGGTCCCCGCCGTAGAGCTCCTTGGTGTGCTCGCCCGAGCGCATCAACGCGCCCCAGCCGCCGAGGCCGGGGTTGCCCTTGCAGGCACCGTCGGTCCACATCTCGACCAGGGGCTTGTCGTTCTCGTCAGGCACTCGCACACCCTACGTTCCGTGGCGGTGTCGGAGGCCGCGCGTAGCGTCGCTCCGACATCTCACCACCGCGAGACCACGGCGAAGGAGACGCGCATGAGGTTCGGGTTCGTCGGGAGCTTCGGCACCCCGCAGCAGATGGTCGACCTCGCGCGCGAAGGCGAGGAGCACGGCTGGGACGGCTTCTTCTCCTGGGACGGGATGAGCATGGGCGACTGGGGCGGTGACGCGCTCACCACCTGGGACCCGTTCGCGATCCTCGCCGGGGCGGCGGCCGTGACGGAGCGGATCACGCTCGGTGCGATGGTGTTCGCGGTCCCCCGGCACCGGGCGTGGGAGCTCGCGCAGCGCGCGCTCACGGTGGACCACCTCTCCGGCGGCCGCCTCGTGCTGCCGGCAGGCGTCGGCGTGCTGGACGACCGGGGCTTCACCTCGGTGCCCGGTCAGGTGACGGACCTGCGGGGACGAGCACGCGCGCTCGACGAGACGCTCGACTGGCTGCGGACGTCGTGGTCGGGCGAGACGTTCGAGGCCGACGGCGAGCACGTGCGCACCGGCCCGTTCCGGTTCGCCGCTCCCCCGGTGCGCGGCCACATCCCCGTGTGGCCCGTGGGCGTGTGGGACGCGCAGCGCCCGCCGCTGAAGAACCTGCGCCGCACGCTGGCCTGGGACGGGATCGTCGTGCAGGTGCGCGGCACCACCCCGGAGGAGGCCGAGGCCGGCCCGGACGCGGTCCGCGAGCTCACCGCCTGGATCGCCGAGCAGCGCGGGCCCGACGCCGGCGCGTTCGACGTCGTCGCCTCCGGCCTGCTCCCGTCCGACCCCGCCGAGGCACGCGACCTGGCCCGCGCCTTCGCGGACGCCGGTGCGACCTGGTTCATCGACTCGTGGTGGGACCCGGAGCATGCGACCCCGGAGCGGCTGCTCGACCGCGTCCGGCAGGGCCCGCCCGCCGTCTGACCGCCGGTCGCGACCCGGGCGGCGCGGCCCGGGCAGACAGGGGTCGGACACGGCTCAGAACGCGTCGGCGTACGCCTCGTCCTCGTGCCGGGCGCGGGCGGCCTCGATGTCCGGCACATGCTCCTCGGCCCAGGCACGGACCGCAAGCAAGGGCACCAGGAGCGATCGCCCTAGCGGCGTCAGGTCGTACTCGACGCGCGGCGGGTTCTCACCGTGGTCGAGCCTGCTGATCAGCCCGTCGGCCTCGAGGGAGCGCAGGGTCTCGGTCAGGACCTTCGGGGTGATGCCCTGGATGTGTGCCTTCAGCTCGGTGAACCGGCGCGGCCCGTCGGCGAGCGCGTTGACGACGAACACGGTCCAGCGGGCGCCGATGCGGTGCAGCACGGTCCGGCTCGGACACGTCGCCGCCATGACGTTGTACGCCTTGCCCACGGGTGCTCCCAGTTCCGTTGAAGATACCGGTATCAAATCCATACCGTCGTTCCTGATCCTACGAGAGGGAGTGACGACGATGGAACGGATCCTGGTCATCGGTGGCGCACGGGCGCTGGGGGCGGCGGTCGCACGGCGTGCGGCGAAGGAGGGGTACGACGTGTTGGTCGGAGCGCGCGACCTGGCCGTCGCCGAGGTGGTGGCTGCCGAGGTCGGCGGGACGGCGGTGCGCATCGACCTGGCGGACGAGACGACACTGCCGACGCGGCCGGCCGGTTCACGGACGGCATCGACCACATCGTGACGACCGGCTCGGCGCCCCACGACGTGCGCGCCGTCGAGCTGGACCACGACCGGCTGGTCACGGCGTTCACGGCGAAGGTCATCGGGCCGATGCTGGTCGCCAAGCACTTCGCGCCGGTGCTCCGGCCGGGCGGCTCGATCGTGCTGTTCTCCGGGGTGATCGGCTGGCGGCCCGGTCCCGGCTCGCTCGTCAAGGGGACGACCAACGGCGCGGTCGAGTTCCTGGCCCGGCACCTCGCGGCCGACCTCGCGCCGGTGCGGGTCAACGCCATCTCCCCCGGCGTCGTGGACTCGGGGGCCTGGGACCGGCTGGGCGCCGGCAAGGCCGCGCTGCTGAGCAAGAGCGCGGCGGGCACCCTGGTCGGCCGCCACGGCGAGCCCGACGACGTCGTCGACGCGGTGCTGTGGCTGCTGCGTGCCGGCTTCGTCTCCGGCGAGACGATCCACCTCGAGGGCGGCGCCCGCCACCGGGCGAGCTGACCGCAACGACATCGTGCGTGCTGACTTGATTCTCAAACGGCCTGTTTGAGGATCAAGTCAGCACGCACGTTGCAGTCAGCAGGGTCAGCCCACCGGGCGCGCGGGCTCGATCGGCACGTTCGGGAGGTGCTTGGCGGGCAGCGTCCTGGGGCGCCAGGACGCGCGCTCCGCCTCGAACGCGGCGATCTCGTCCGCGTGCTGCAGCGTGAGGCCGATGTCGTCCAGGCCCTCCATGAGGCGCCAGCGGGTGTAGTCGTCGATCTGGAACGGCACCGTGACGTCGTCGGCGTGCGCGGTGCGCGCCTCGAGGTCCACGGTCACCTCGGTGCCGGGCTTGGTCTCGAGGATCTTCCAGAGGATCTCGATGTCCTCGGGCGAGACCACGCCGGCCACGAGGCCCTGCTTGCCCGAGTTGCCGCGGAAGATGTCTGCGAACCGGGGGGCGAGGACGACGCGGAAGCCGTAGTCCTTGAGTGCCCACACCGCGTGCTCCCGGGACGAGCCGGTGCCGAAGTCGGGGCCCGCGACCAGCACGGAGCCGGCCTTGTAGGCGTCCTGGTTGAGCACGAACGACGGGTCGCCGCGCCACGCCGCGAACAGCGCGTCCTCGAAGCCCGTGCGGGTCACGCGCTTGAGGTAGACGGCGGGGATGATCTGGTCGGTGTCGACGTTGCTGCGGCGCAGCGGCACCCCGACGCCCGTGTGGGTGGTGAACTTCTCCATGACGAACTCCTGGACGATCTTCTGCGACGGGGTGGGGGTCAGACGAAGGACGGGGCGGACAGCGGCGCCAGCGGGCTGCCGTCGAACGTCGTGAGGTCGACGTCGCCGTCGAGCTCGAGGTCCGACACCGAGGACAGCGTGCCGCGGATGGCCGTGGCGGCCGCGACGAGCGGCGACACGAGGTGGGTGCGGCCGCCCTTGCCCTGGCGACCCTCGAAGTTGCGGTTCGAGGTCGACGCCGCGCGCTCGCCCGGCGCGAGCTGGTCGGGGTTCATGCCCAGGCACATGGAGCACCCGGCGTTGCGCCACTCGGCGCCGAACTCCTTGAAGATGACGTCCAGGCCCTCGGCCTCGGCCTGCAGGCGCACGCGGGCCGACGCGGGTACCACGAGCACGCGCACGTCGTCGGCCTTCTGGCGGCCCTGGAGCACCTTCGCCACCGAGCGGAGGTCCTCGATGCGGCCGTTGGTGCACGAGCCGATGAAGACGGTGTCGACCTTCACGTCCCGCAGCGCGGTACCCGCCACGAGGCCCATGTACTCCAGGGCCCGCTCGGCGGCGACGCGCTCGTTGGCGTCCGCGATCTCCTCCGGCACCGGCACGGACGCCGACAGCGGGAGGCCCTGGCCCGGGTTCGTGCCCCAGGTGACGAACGGCTCGAGGTCGGCCGCCTCGAGCACGACCTCGGCGTCGAACTCGGCGTCGTCGTCGCTGCGCAGCGTCGACCAGTACTCGACGGCGGCGTCCCAGTCCTCGCCCTCGGGCGCGTGCGGGCGGCCCTTGAGGTACTCGAACGTGGTCTCGTCCGGCGCGATCATGCCGGCGCGGGCGCCGGCCTCGATGGACATGTTGCAGATGGTCATCCGCGCCTCCATCGAGAGCGTGCGGATGGCCTCGCCGCGGTACTCGAGCACGTAGCCCTGGCCGCCGCCGGTGCCGATCTTGGCGATGATCGCCAGGATGATGTCCTTGCTGGTGGCGCCCGGGGGCAGCTCGCCGTTCACCGTGATCGCCATCGTCTTGAACGGCGCCAGGGGCAGCGTCTGCGTGGCGAGCACGTGCTCGACCTCGGAGGTGCCGATGCCGAAGGCCAGCGCGCCGAACGCACCGTGCGTGGACGTGTGCGAGTCGCCGCAGACCACGGTCAGGCCGGGCATCGTCAGGCCGAGCTGCGGGCCGACCTGGTGCACGATCCCCTGGTCGGCGTCGCCGAGCGAGTGGATGCGGACGCCGAACTCGCGCGCGTTGTTGCGCAGCGTGTCGATCTGCGTGCGGCTGGTGAGGTCCGCGATCGGCAGGTCGATGTCGAGCGTCGGGGTGTTGTGGTCCTCGGTCGCGATGGTGAGGTCGGGGCGCCGGACCGGGCGCCCGGCGAGGCGCAGACCCTCGAAGGCCTGCGGGCTCGTCACCTCGTGGACGAGGTGCAGGTCGATGTAGAGGAGGTCGGGTGCCCCGTCGCTGCCACGGCGCACCAGGTGCGCCTCCCAGACCTTCTCCGCCAGCGTGCCGGCCATCATGTGCTCCTCGTCCGCCGCGTCGTCCGCGGCCTCCATACGTGTGCGTGTCTCGGTCGATACCGCCGGTCGGAACCAGCGAGGCTCGGTCCGCGAGACGGTCCCGTCCAGTGAGATGCGGTCCTCGACTTGCAATCTCAGTGGGCGAGACGCCAATATCGTCCTATGGACGATACTAGCGGAGTCGGCGTACTGGACAAGGCCGCGTCCGTGCTGGGTGCACTGGAGGCGGGTCCCGCCACCCTGGCGCAGCTGGTCTCCTCGACCGGACTGGCCCGCCCCACGGCGCACCGACTGGCCGTCGCGCTCGAGCACCACCGGCTCGTGGGCCGCGACATGCAGGGCCGGTTCGTGCTCGGACCGCGCCTCAACGAGCTCGCGACGGCGGCCGGCGAGGACCGGCTCCTCGCCGCGGCCAACCCCGTGCTCACGGCGCTGCGCGACCACACGGGCGAGAGCGCGCAGCTCTACCGCCGCCAGGGCGACCATCGCGTGTGCGTGGCCGCCGCGGAGCGGCCGGTCGGCCTGCGCGACTCGATCCCCGTCGGCGCCACGCTCACGATGCACGCGGGCTCCGCGGCGCAGATCCTGCTCGCCTGGGAGGAGCCGGACCGCCTGCACCGCGGCCTGCGCGAGGCCGTCTTCACCGCCACCATCCTGTCCGGCGTGCGCCGCCGCGGGTGGGCGCAGTCGGTGTCCGAGCGCGAGCTCGGCGTCGCCTCCGTGTCCGCCCCGGTGCGCGGCCCGTCCGGCCGCGTCGTGGCCTCCGTGTCCGTCTCCGGCCCGGTCGAGCGGCTCACCCGCCAGCCGGGGCGCCTGCACTCGGCCGCGGTGGTCTCCGCCGCCAACCGCCTCACCGAGGTGCTCCGCCGCGCCGGCGAGTGACCGCCCGCCCCACCTGACCACCGTCCGTACCACCTCGGGCCCGGCCCGCCGCCAGCCGACGCGGCGCGCCGGGCCCGGTGCTGTCCGGCGTCGAGCCAGGTCAGTACGCTCCTGGCTGGTGGGGCAACCCTGCCCCGAGACCCCGAGAGGCGCGAGGACCTGATGCCCGCCAAGGCCAAGACCCTGCTGATCTGGATCGTCGTGATCTTCCTGATCTTCGCGATCGTGAACGACCCCAACCGGGCCGGGAACATCGTCACGTCGATCTGGGACTTCATCGCCAACACGATCTCCAGCTTCGTCGAGTTCTTCTCGACCATCGCGTCCTAGCCGTCCCGTGGTGACCGACGAGCCCCGCCAGCGCGCCACCGTCCGCGCGCACGGGAACCTGCGGCGCTACGTCCTCCCCCACGAGCACGTCATCGTCGCGACCCGACGCCACTGGGCCAGCCTGCTCGGGCCGATCGCCACGACCGTGGGCGCGTTCCTGCTGATCGGCACGATCGTCATGTCCACGCCGGTCGAGGTGCGCGGCGTCGCGCAGTGGTTGTGGCTCGTCTGGCTCCTGGCCGCCGCGCGCCTGGCGTGGCGGTGCCTCGAGTGGCGCTACGAGTGGTTCGTGGCCACGGACAAGCGGCTCCTGCTGCTGTACGGGCTCGTGGTGCACAAGGTGGCGATGATGCCGCTCAAGAAGGTCACGGACATGGGGTACTCCCGCAGCCCCCTGGGGCAGGTGCTCGGGTACGGGCGCTTCGACATGGAGTCCGCCGGCCAGGACCAGGCGCTGCGCACCATCAAGCACGTGCCGCACCCGGACGCCACGTACCGCACGCTCTGCGACACCCTGTTCACCCCGGGCCACAAGAACGACGACGACGATGACGTCCTCCCCGGCGGCGGATCGTCGGCCGGACCGTTGCCGGCGGGCCCGGCGGGGCCCACGTCGGGCGGCCCGACGATCGTGCCGGGCCGCAGCACGCCGGAGGGGCCGCGCCCGACGACGCAGCCGATCGCGGTGCAGCCCGCCGCCCCGGCCCCGCGGCCGCCGGAGGCGCAGCCGAGCCCTGGAGCGCACCCCGCCAACTGGGCCCCCACGGGCGTCCGGATCGACCACCCGCGGACCGACGGCGGCACCGTGCCCGAGCCGTACCTCTGACCCGCACGACGACGGGCCGCACCGACAGGCGGGACCGACGGGCAGGGCGGACAGCAGGGAGCGATGGCAGGAACGACGAAGGCCCGGTCCGTGTGGACCGGGCCTCGCACTGTGTACCCCCAGCGGGATTTGAACCCGCGTTACCGCCGTGAGAGGGCGGCGTCCTAGGCCGCTAGACGATGGGGGCCTTGGAGCTGGGCCGCGCCGTGAGGCGAAGACCCAAGGTCGACCGCGAACGGACGACCTGCGTACCCCCAGCGGGATTTGAACCCGCGTTACCGCCGTGAGAGGGCGGCGTCCTAGGCCGCTAGACGATGGGGGCCTATGACTCGGCGACCTCGAAGGGTCTCCGTGCCGTGCAAGCTCTGCGCGCCGCCAAGAGCGGGAGAAGAGCGCTGCGCTGGGGTACCAGGACTCGAACCTAGACTAAGAGAATCAGAATCTCTCGTGCTGCCAATTACACCATACCCCAATGGATCGGACCCTCCAGGCAAACCCGACATCGTCGAGCGCCCTTGCCAGGCCCAACGTCGGAAAACATTACCGGACGTCGGGCCGTCGGCCAAAACGCCACGGGGGTGCCGTGCGTCACGCTCGGAGCGGGCCGTGGGAGGCTCGCGCCCATGACCTCCCCCACGCCCGCGCGGCACCCGTCCGAACCCGCCGGTGACGAGCGATCCCGCGCCGCCGACCCGCACTCCCACGCCGACCGCGCGGCATCGTTCGAGCAAGGTGCCGACACGTACGCGCAGGTCAGGCCGTCCTACCCGGCCGAAGCGCTGCGGTGGCTCCTGACCGGTCGTCCGCGCCGGGTCCTCGACCTCGGCGCAGGGACGGGCAAGCTCACGGAGGCCGCGCTCGACGTCCTGGACGACGCGCCGGAGGTCGTCGCCGTCGACCCGTCGTCCGCGATGCTCGACGAGCTCGCCGCACGCCTGCCGGGGGTCCAGACCCTCCGGGGCACGGCCGAGGACCTCCCGCTCGCGGACGCCTCGGTCGACGCGGTGCTCGTGGGACAGGCGTGGCACTGGTTCGAGCCCGAGCGGGCCGCGGCGGAGATCGCACGCGTCCTGCGGCCCGGCGGCACGCTCGGGGTCGTGTGGAACCAGCGCGACACGGGCGTCGACTGGGTGGCGCGCTTCGGCGAGATCCTGCACCGCGGCGACCGCCTGACCCCCGACGCGACGCACCACCGCCCGCCGGGGCTCGGCGGGGAGCACGCCGACACGTTCACCGAGACCGAGGCCCGCGAGTTCCCCTGGTCCGACCGGCTCCCCGTGTCCGCGCTGCGCACCCTCGCCGGCACCCGCAGCTACCTGCTGACCCTCGCCGCGGACGAGCGCGCGGCACTGCTGGCCGACGTCGACAACCTCACCGCCACGCACCGGCAGCTCGCCGGCCGCGCGACGATCGACCTGCCGTACGTCACGCACGCCTACCGCACGTCCCGGCGCTGACCGGGCCCCGCCAGGCCGGTCTAAGGCCGGTGAGACGCCGGTCAGCGCGCTCCTGCCACGGCCGCGAGCCGCCGCGCGGGCGCGGAGAGGGACGCGCCGTCCCGCCACACCACGCGCAGCCGACGCGAGAGGTCGAGCTGCGCGATCGGCACCGTCACCAGGTGCCCGGCGGCGACGTCGTCGGCCACGGTCAGCGCGGACAGGACCGTGACGCCCTCCCCGTGCCGCACGGCGGCCTTCACCGCCGCCGTCGAGCCCAGCGCGGTGACCTGGGCGGGCAGCCGCACCCCCGCCTGCCCCAGCGCCTCCTCCAGCACGTCGCGGGTGCCGGAGCCTTCCTCCCGCAGCACGAGGCGACCCGTGACCAGCAGCTCCGGGCCGACCGACCGTCGTCGCGCCCACGGGTGGGCCGGCGCGACGACGGCCACCAGCTCGTCGTGGGCCACCACACGGGACAGCAGCCCGCGCCGCACGGTGGGGCTCTCCACGAAGCCGAGCTCCGCGGCGCCCTCGAGCACCAGCTCCATGACCTCGCGGGAGTTGCGCACGACGAGCTCGACGTCGGCGGCCGCTGCGCCCCGCGCGCGCTCGTCCCGCCCGAAGGCGGCCAGCCACCGCGGCGCGAGGTACTCGGCGATCGTCAGGCTCGCGGCCACTCGCAGGCCGGCGGACGGTGCCGAGCGCAGCGTCGCGGCCGTGGCCTCGAACTGGTCGACGGCATCGACGACGCCGCGGGCCGCGTCCGCGACCCGGCGCCCCGCCACGGTGAGCGCCGTCCCGCGCGGGCCGCGGGCCAGCAGCTCGAGTCCCAGACGCCGCTCCAGCCGGTGCAGACCGGCCGACGCCGTGGGCTGCGACACCCCGGCCGCGCGGGCGGCCGCGCTGATGGACCCGTGGGTGTCGAGCGCGACCAGCAGCTCGAGGGCGGCCAGCGGAGGACGGTCTGCCATAGCGTGAGTCTATGGATGGATCGGCACCTGGCGCTTCCGGACCAGCCGCCGCGTCGCGAGCCTGGTGACGTGCCCACCACCCTCTCCGCACCGCCCCGCCCCCGGACGGATGCCGCGCGCGGCCTCGCACCCGGCCTCGCGCTCGCCGCGGTCGCCACCGTGGTCCTGCTCGGCGCGAGCCGGCTGCTGGCTCCCGTGACCGGCGGCGCGGTCTCCCCGCTCGTGCTCGCCCTCCTCGCGGGCGCGGTGGTGGGGTCGGTGCTCGGACGGGTCGCGCCCCGCAGCGACCGGGCGGCCCGTGTCGTCGGCCGCGTCCGGCCGGGCACGGACTGGACCGCGCGGACGGTGCTGCGCGCCGGCGTGGTGCTGCTCGGACTCCAGCTCTCGATCCCGGACGTGCTCGCGCTCGGCTGGCGCGGCATCGGCGTCGTCGTCGTCACCGTGACCTGCACGTTCGCCGCGATCCTCGGCCTCGGCCGCCTGCTGCGGGTGCCGCGCGCCACCGCGCTGCTCGTCGCCACCGGGTTCTCGATCTGCGGCGCGGCCGCCGTCTCGGCGATGACGAGCGTGCTGGAGCGCGACCCGCGCGGCGGCTCCCGGCTGCGCGACGACGTCGCCGCCGCGCTCGCCCTCGTCACCGTCTACGGCACGATCGCGATCTTCGCCATGCCCCCGCTCGCGGGCGCGCTGGGCCTCACCGACCACCAGACCGGGCTGTGGATCGGCGCCAGCGTCCAGGAGGTGGCCCAGGTGGTCGCCGCCGCGGGCACCGTCTCGGCGGCCGCGCTGGCCACCGCCACCGTCACCAAGCTCGCCCGGGTGGTGCTGCTGGCGCCCCTCGTCGCGGGGACGGGCGCGCTGCTCGCGCGGCGCTCGGCCCTCGCCGCCCCGACGATGTCCACCGACACGACGCCGACCGAGACGGACGCCGCCGCACCGCGCGGGCGGCGCGCGCCGCTCGTGCCCGGCTTCGTGCTGGGCTTCCTCGCGGCGGTCCTGGTCCGCAGCACCGGCCTGCTGCCCGACGCCGTCCTCGACGTCGCGCAGCAGCTCACGACGATCCTGTTCGTCGCCGCGATGTTCGCGCTCGGCACCGGCGTCGACGTCCCGCGCCTCGCCCGGACCGCCCGCCGGCCACTGCTGCTCGGCGCGGCGGGCGCCGTCGTCGTCAGCGGGGTCGGGCTCGGCGCCGTCCTGCTGCTCGCCCCCTGAGACCTGTCAGAACCACGCGCGCGTATACCCGCACGTGGTTCTGACAACGCGCGGCACCGTGCACCTGTCAGAACCAGGTCAGGGCATACCCGTCCCTGGTTCTGACAACTTTTCGGTCAGAGGCCGAGGGCGTCGGGCAGGCCCTTCAGGTCCGGCAGGACGACGATCCCCTCGGCGCGCAGCGCGTCGGCGTCCACGTGGTGCTCGTCGTCGCGGCGCGCGCCCGGGCGGTCGAGCCACACGCCCCTCAGCCCGGCGGCACGAGCCGCCAGCGCGTCCGTCGTCGGCTCGTCACCGACGTACGCGGTGCGCGCGACGTCGGTGCCCAGCCGGCGCGCTCCCTCGACGAAGACGTCGGGGTGCGGCTTGCCGTAGCCCAGCGTGTCGACGCCCACCAGCACGGGCACCCCCTCGAGGCCGGCGGCACGCAGCTTGCGCTCCTGCAGCTCGGTGGCCGCGTTCGTCACGACGCCCACCGCGACGCCGGCCGTGCGCAGCACGTCCAGGGCGGCCGCGGCGTCGTCGAACGCCGTCCACGACCGCTCGAAGGTGCCCCAGAACAGCGCGTCCCAGTCGGCGAACGACGCCTCGGTGACCGGCTCGCCCCCGAACGTGCGGTGCAGCAGGTCCGCGCGCAGCCGGCGCTGCGTGAGCGCGTCCGTCTCGCCTCGCGTGTACCGCTTGTAGTGGCCGCCCGGGTCGGACCGCCAGTGCGCCAGGAGCTGCGGGTACAGCTCCGCGGGGACGTGCGGCAGGTGCTCGACGGCGACGGCCGTCAGCGCCTGCGCGAACGCGCCCTTGGTGTCGACCAGCGTGTCGTCGACGTCGAGCAGGACGCCGTCGACACGAGCGCCGCCGCTCACAGCTTCGCGAGCGCGGCGTCGAGGCGCGCGAGGGTGCGCTCGCGGCCGAGCACCTCGAGGGACTCGAAGAGCGGCAGCCCGATGGTGCGGCCGGTGACGGCCACCCGCACCGGCGCCTGCGCCTTGCCCAGCTTGAGGCCGTGCTTCTCCCCCACCGTGGTGACGAGCTCCTTGAGCGGCTCGGCCTCCCACGGCTCCAGGTCCGCGAGCGCGGCGCGCGCGTCCGCGAGCAGCTCGGCCGCGCCCTCCTTCATGGCCTTGGACCACGAGCGCTCGTCCTCGACCGGCTCGTCGAGGAACAGGAAGTCGACGTTGTCGGTGATGTCGGCGAGCAGCGCGACGCGCGACTGGGCGAGCGGCGCGACCTTCGCGAACGCGGCGGCGTCGAACTGCTCCTCCGCCCAGGGGGCGCGGGGCGCGTGCAGCCACGGGTCGACGGCCTGGACGAAGTCCGGGACGGACATCGCGCGGATGTACTCGCCGTTGAACGCCGTGAGCTTCTTGACGTCGAAGAACGCGGAGGCGCTGTTGACGTCTTCGATGCGGAAGCGCTCGACGAGCTCGTCGAACGGGAGGATCTCCTCGTCGTTGCCCGGCGCCCAGCCGAGCAGCATGAGGTAGTTGACCATCGCGTCGGCCAGGTAGCCCTCGGCGAGGTAGTCCTCGAGCGCCACCTTGTCGCGGCGCTTGGACAGCTTCTGGCGCTTCTCGTTGACGATGACGGGCAGGTGCGCCCACGTGGGCGGCTGCGCGCCGAGCGCCTCCCACAGCAGCTGCTGCTTGGGCGTGTTCGGCAGGTGCTCCTCGCCGCGGATGACGTGCGTGATGCCCTCGTCGAGGTCGTCCACGACGTTCGCGAGCAGGAAGACGGGCGAGCCGTCCCCGCGCGCGACGACGAAGTCCTCCATCGCGGAGTTCGGGAACGTGGGGTTGCCGCGGATGAGGTCCACGACCGGCGTCTCGCCCTCGTCGGGCGTGCGGAAGCGCAGCGCGCGGCCGGGCTCGTAGGTCAGGCCGCGGTCGCGGCAGTGGCCGTCGTAGCCCGAGTGGGGGTTGCCGGTCCGGGCGGCGACGTCGTCGCGGGTGCAGTCGCAGTAGTACGCGCGGCCGGCCTCGTACAGGCGGGCGGACGCGTCGCGGTGCTTCTCGACGTTCTGCGACTGGAAGTACGGGCCCTCGAACGTCGGGTCCTCGGCGTGCATGCCGAGCGCCGCGAGGGCGTTGAGGATGCCGTCCACCCACTCCGGCTTGTTCCGCGCCGCGTCGGTGTCCTCGACGCGCAGCACGAAGATGCCGCCCTGTCGCTTGGCGACCGCCCAGTTGAACAGCGCGGAGCGCGCGCCGCCCACGTGGAACATGCCCGTCGGCGACGGGGCGAAGCGGACACGGACGTCGGAGGAGCCTGCAGCGGGGATCACGGGGACCAGCGTAGTTGGCCGCGCGCCCGGCGGGCGTCGGCGAGGACCGCTACCGCGAGCCGCGCACGCGCGCGACGGCGAGCGCGACCATCGCGGCGAGGTCCGGGTTCGGCAGGTCGTCCACGGGCCACCACCGCACGTCGAGGGACTCGTCGCTCACCGCGTGCCGGGCGCCGTCGGGCGCGACGGCCACGAACCGGACGTCGAGGTGGTGGGCGTCCCCGCCGGGGCCGCAGAACGGTACGGCGTGCTCGTCGAGGTGCACGGGCGCGGGGTCCAGCACGACGTCGAGCCCCGACTCCTCGACGGCCTCGCGCCGCGCCGCGGCGACCAGCGTGGCGTCACCGGGCTCGGCGTGCCCGCCGAGCTGGAACCACCGGCCGGCCTTGGCGTGCAGGGTCAGCAGCACGCGCGAGGCGTCCGCCGAGAGCACCACCGTGGAGGCGGTGACGTGGTCCGGCCGGCACGTGCGCAGCACGCCGTCGGGATGCTCGTCGAGGTGGGCGACGAACCGGTCGCGCAGCGCGGCCTGGCCCGCTCCGGCCGGCGTCATCCGCCGCAGCACGGAGCGGGCGTCGTCCCGCAGCGGCATCTCAGTCGCGCCGGAACACGGGGTTGGCGAGGACGCCGATCCCCTCGACCTCGCACTCGACGCGGTCCCCGTGGTCGATGCGCCCGACGCCGGCGGGCGTGCCCGTGAGGATCACGTCGCCCGGCAGCAGGGTCATCGCCTTGCTGATGTACGACACGAGGAACGGCACGTCGAAGACCATGTCCG
The DNA here is from genome assembly GCF_053615895.1 of Isoptericola sp. NPDC055881. Classification (NCBI taxonomy): domain Bacteria; kingdom Bacillati; phylum Actinomycetota; class Actinomycetes; order Micrococcales; family Promicromonosporaceae; genus Isoptericola; species Isoptericola sp. NPDC055881. Next base: position 22,525 of record NZ_JBSHCR010000002.1, on the reverse strand, counting down.
CCGTGCGACCGTCCTGCTTGAGCTCGCCGTTGACGCGCGAGCGCACGGCGACGTCCTCGGGGTTCAGGTCGGTGTCGATCCACGGGCCCAGCGGGCACGAGGTGTCGAAGCCCTTGGCGCGCGCCCACTGGCCGTCGGTGCGCTGCGCGTCGCGCGCCGTGACGTCGTTGGCCACGGTGTAGCCGAGCACGTACGAGCGCACGTGCTCCGGCTCCACGTCCTTGCACACCTTGGAGATGACGACGGCGAGCTCGGCCTCGTAGCTCACCTCGCGGGTGAACTCGGGCAGCACGACCGGGTCGTCGGGGCCGACGACGGCGGTGTTCGGCTTGAAGAACAGCAGCGGGGACGCGGGGACCTCGCCACCCATCTCCTTGGCGTGGTCGGCGTAGTTCTTGCCGACCGCGACCACCTTGGACCGCGGGATCACCGGGGCGAGCAGCCGGACGCCGTCGCCCAGCTCGATCCGCTCCCCCGTCGGCATCGCCGGCATGTAGAGCGGGTCGCCGCCCAGGACGGCGAGGTAGGTGCGGTCGCCCTCCTGCTGGACGAGGGCGAAGCGGGGGTCGTCTCCGGTGGTGAATCTCGCGATGCGCACGCGCCCAGGTTACGCGGGCCGTGCGCCCGCCACCGTCAGGCGCGGGCGAGGACCTCGCCGTGCAGGATGGCGAACCAGCCGTCGGGCGCCTGCGCCCACGCCTGCCAGTCCTGGGCGATCTGCTCGAGCGCGACGTCGTCGGCGAGGCCGGACTCCTTGGCCTGGACGGCGAAGTTCGACTCGACGCAGCGCTCCGCCCACAGCTCGCCCCACCACTGCCGGTCGGTCGGGGTGGCGTAGCACCACGACGACGCGGACGGGACGATGCCGTCCATGCCGGCGTCCTGCACCCACGACATGAGGCGGCGGCCGGCGTCGGGCTCGAAGCCGTACGCGTGCGTCACCTCGTGGTAGAGCTCGTTCCACTCGGTGAGGCCCGGCGTCTCGGGGTACCAGGCCATGCCCGCGTAGTCGGCGTCGCGCACCGCCACGAGCCCGCCGGGCTTCGCGACGCGCTTCATCTCGCGCAGCGCGGCGACCGGGTCCGACAGGTGCTGCAGCAGCTGGTGCGCGTACACGACGTCGAACGAGTCGTCCGCGAACGGCAGCTCGTAGGCGTTCGCCTGCTCGAAGCGCACGTTGCCGTACCCGAGCGCCTCGGCGTGCTCCCGCGCCGCCTCGAGCACGTGGGGGCTCGCGTCGACGCCGACGACCTCCCCGCCGGCGAGGATGCGGCCGAGGTCCGCGGTCACCGTGCCCGGGCCGCAGCCGACGTCGAGCAGGGACATGTCGTCCCGCAGGTGCGGCAGCAGGAAGCCGGCCGAGTTCTGGGCGGTGCGGCTGCGGTGGGAGCGCAGCACGGACTCGTGGTGCCCGTGCGTGTACGACTCCGACTCCTTGCTGGGCACGGTGTGGTGGGTGCTCGGCGCCTCGATCGCGTCGTTGAGGTCGGCACCGGCCGGTTCGGGGGTGCCCTGGGGTGCGGGCTCCGCGCTCAGGTCGCTCATGGTCCCTACCGTAGTGACCGCGCCTCCGCGCGGCTCCAGGGTTCTCACGCTGCGGGACGACGCGCGTCGTGTCCGGTGGCATCATCGCGCCATGACCGCGGTCACGGGCGTGCCGACCTCCCGCCTCCGCGCGGGCCTGGGCCGCCTCTCCGGCGGCCCGGGGCGGGTGCCGGGCATCGACGTCGCGCGCGGGGTCGCCGTGCTCGGGATGTTCACCGCCCACGTCGGCGTGACCACCCCGGACGCCGGCCCGGCCTGGTGGCTGCTCGACCTGTCGCACGGCCGCTCGTCCATCCTGTTCGCGCTGGTCGCCGGGATCTCCGTCGCGATCGTCTCGGGCGGGCCACGCCCTCTGGACGGGGACCCGCTGCGCCGGGCCCGCACCCGCCTGCTGGTGCGGGCCGTGCTGCTGCTCGCCCTGGTCGCGCTGCTCGACCTCCTCGGCACGCGGGTGCTGCTCATCCTCGGCTTCTACGCCTGCTACTTCGTGCTCGCCCTGCCGTTCCTGCGCTGGCCGCCGCGGCGGCTCGTGGTCCTGGCCGTGGTGGTCGCGCTCGTCGGGCCGGTGCTGGCGTACTGGGGTCCGGAGGCGCTCGCGCGGGCGGGGCTGCGCCTGCCGCGCGACGGCTCCGGCGCCGCGACCGACTTCGTCCTGACCGGGGCGTACCCGGCGGTCGTGTGGATGGCGTACGTGCTCGCGGGGATGGCGATCGGCCGCTGCGACCTGCGCTCGGCCCGCCTGCGGACCGGGCTGCTGCTCGGCGGGCTCGCGGCCTGGTCGGTGTTCACCCTGCTGTCCGGGTGGTTCGTGGCGGCCGCGGGCGGGCAGGCGGCGGTCGAGGCCCAGCGCGACGCGACGTCCTCGGTCGACGGGGCGACGTTCGCGTGGCACGACCCGTGGCCCGGGCCGGCCGGCCTGCTCCTCGCCGGCCCGCACGACGACACGACGTTCGAGGCGCTCGCGTCGGGCGGGTTCGCCGTCGCGGTCGTGGGGCTGTGCCTGCACGTGGGCCGCGTCGGGCGGTGGGTGCTCGCGCCGCTGGCCGCGGTGGGGTCGATGGCGCTGACGGTCTACGCGCTGCAGATCGTGGCGATCTGGCGCTGGGAGCTGCTGGGCGCCACGACCAACGGCCCGCTCCTGGTGCTGGTGCTGGTCACGCTCGGTGCGGCGACGCTGTGGCGGTTCCTGGTCGGCCGGGGGCCGGTGGAGCGGCTGGTGGGCCGGGTGGCGGAGCGGGCGGCGGGAACACCACCTGCCGCTGCACCGTCCAGCTCGCCACGAACAGCGCCGCGTCCGTGAGCACCTTCGCCGCCAGCAGCGGCACGCCCAGCGTGCCGTGCAGGGCGTCGAGCAGGCCGTAGCTCGCGGCCAGCAGCAGCAGGGCCAGCGCGGCGTACCGCGCCGCGGACCCGCGCACCGGCGCCGCCGCGCCCCTCGACGTCCGCCCCGCACGCCCGAACACGAACGCACGGTTCACCCCGTAGTTCACGCCGGCGCTCAGCACGCGAGCGCCGAGCACCGCGAGCGCCAGGCTGCCGGTGGTCGCCTGGAGGGCGAGCAGCGCCGCCGCGTCGACGCCGAGGGCGAGCAGCCCCGAGGCGGCGAACGCGAGCAGGGGCGTCATGACGACGACGGAGTCGCGCACGGGCCGGAAGTGGGAGGAGGCGTTGTGGTCGAGGTACACGGTGGCCACCGGCACACCGGCGACGACGGCCCCGCGGGCGGAGGCCTCGAGCAGGACGCGCAGCTCGTACTCGTAGCGGTCGCCGGGGACGTCGAGCAGCCACGGCAGCGCCGTGGCACGGAACCCGCGCAGCCCGGTCTGGCTGTCGTGGACGGGCAGTCCGGTCGCGGTGCGGACGGCGGCGCCGCTGACCGCGTTGCCCACGCGGCTGCGCAGCGGGACGCCGGAGGAGGCGAGGTCGCGCTCCCCCACGACGACGTCGGTCCCGCCGGCGGCGAGCCGGTCCGCGACGGCGCGCACGCTGGCGGGGGTGTGCTGGCCGTCGGCGTCCGCGGTGACGACGTCGCGGCCCGGGTGGTGCTCGACGGCGTGCGCGAACGCCGTCCGCAGGGCGGCGCCCTTGCCCTGGTTGCGGTCGTGCCGCAGCACCTCGGCGCCGAGCGTCGTCACGGCGTCGAACACGGGGGCGGAGGCGGGCCCGGAGCCGTCGTCGACGACCAGCACGTCGGGCAGGCCGAGGGTGGCGAGCTCGCGCACGAGGGCCGGCAGGGCGTGGTCGGGACGGTAGGCGGGGACGACGACCAGGGGCGTCGGGCTGCTCGTCGGGCTGCTCATCGGGCCACGTACAGGATGTCGGAGGTGCCGCGCTCGCCGCCGTTCGACGGCCGGTTGACGACCTCGCCGTCGAAGTACAGCGTCGAGGAACCACCGCCGTCGAGGTTGTACGCGGTGACGGCGCCCTGGTCGATCATGAGCTGTGCGAGCTCGGTCATCGTGACGCCTCGGCTGTAGCCGGGGTCGCGGCCGTCCACGACGACGATGACGAGGTTGCCGTCGGAGTCCACCCCGATCGCGGTGCGCGGCTGCTCGCCCTGGATGGAGTGGTTGCCCACGTTGGTGTCGACCTCGACGTCCTCGATGCCGTCGACGGGCTGCCCGTCCTCGACGACGGCCGGGCCGAACGACAGCGTGTTCCACACGCCGTCGGCGACGAGCTCGTCGGCGGTCGTCGTCGTCTCGTCGTACACCTCGACGCGGCCGTCGGCGTAGAAGGCGAGCCCTTCGCGGGCGCCCTCGTCGCGGTAGACCACGCCGTTGCGGATGACGATGCCGGTGTCGCGGAAGCCGTAGTAGTCGCCGTTGACGGCGAGGATCGCGTCGTGGTCGGCGGCGATGTCGCTGGTGTTCTCGGTGATGTTGGTGCCGAACTTGTCCTGCGCGAACGCGGAGCGCAGCTGCGTCGCGTCGTCGAGCGCCACGTGCGCCACGTAGAACGTGACGGTGTCGTCGCCGCTGCCCTGCGTGACCGTGTCGAGCGAGATCGACGTGTCGTCCGAGGTGTACCCGTCCGCGGTGACCGTGCCGCCGTCGGCCGAGGACGACGAGGATGCGGACGAGGAGGAGGACGACGCGGACGACGCGGACGACGCGGACTGTGCCGCCTCGTACGCGGAGACGTCGTCGATCTGCACGTGCTCCACGAGGTAGCGGTTCGCCGCCCACGCGGTAACGCCGCCGACGGGCAGCAGCACGGACAGGGCGGTGACGAGGACGACGAAGCGCCGGGAGCGCCGCGGACGGTCAGGACGGTCAGGACGGTCAGGACGGTCAGGATCGGTGGGCGGGTTCATGCCTGTCATGGAAGACGGCCGACCTGCGACGACGGTCGGGGCGTCCTGCGGACCACCGGGGAATGCTGACGGTCTCCTGAACGCCGCGTGGACGACCCGGCCCCGGCGTCGACGGGATCGACGGACGGGATCGACGGCCGCCCGGGCACCCGGGATGATCGGGACGTGAGGACCCAGGACGTGGTGCGAGCCGCCGCGCGGAACAACGCCGCCTGGTGCGCGACGGTGTGCGAGACCCACGCGATCCACGGCCGCACCGACCGACACGCGTGGGCGAGCCCCGTGCGGACGCCGGCGCTGTACCCGGACGCGGTGACGCTGGCTCCGGGCGCGGACGCCGCGGCGCTCCTGGCCCGGATCGACACCCGGTCGCCGGGCGCCTCCGTCAAGGACAGCTTCGCCGACCTCGACCTCAGCGGCCCGCGCCCCGGCGCCGGGGCCGGGGCCGGGGGCAGCAACGGGGACAGGGTCGGCGACAGGCACGGGGACGCGTTCCAGGTGCTGTTCGAGGCGAGCTGGATCCACCGGCCGTCAGCGCCGGCCCGGAGCTTCTCTGCCCCGGGTGTGTCGACCCAGGTAGTAGCGACCCAGCAAGTCGACTGGGCGCCCGTCCACGACGCGGCGACGCTCCGCGCGTGGGCGGACGCGTGGGACGGCGGTGCCGGGCACGCGGAGGTGTTCCGCCCCGAGCTGCTGACCGACCCGGCCACGACGGTCCTCGCAGGCCGCGCGGGGACTGGCGAGGTCGTGGGCGGGGCGGTCGCGACCCGCTCCGACGGCGTGGTCGGGCTCTCGAACGTCTTCGCGGGCCCGGGCGGTGCCGGGTCGGCGTGGCCTGGCGTGCTGGACGTCGTGGCGCGCCTGTTCCCGGGCGTCCCGGCGGTCGGCTACGAGAGCGGCGACGATCTCGCGACCGCGCTGCGGCACGGCTTCGAGGTGGTGGGGCCGTTGCGCGTGTGGGTCGCCGCCGCGGCTACAGCGTGACGGTGCCCGCGATCGTGGTGACCGCCGCTCCCGCGACCCACACCCCGCCGTCGGCGTCGCGGGTGACGTGGACGCGGCCCCGGCGGCCGAGCGCCGTCCCCTGCGAGGCGACGTAGGCCGACGGCAGGTGCTCCCCCGCGAGCCACTGCCCGAGCCCGGCGTTGAGGCTCCCGGTGACCGGGTCCTCGACGAGGCTGCCGTTCACCTCGAACAGCGCGCGCACCTCGACGGCGGCGTCCGACTCCCCCGGCCCGTACGGTCCGACGACGCCGATCTTGAGGTCGCCGAAGGCGGCGAGGTCCGGTTCGACGGCGAGCACGGCCGCGGCGTCGCGCAGGCGGGCCGCCACCCAGCCCGGGCCGTTGTCGACCCAGGCGGCGTCCTCGACGTCCGCCACCGCCACGCGGAGGGCCCGCGCGATCTGTGCGAGGTCCTCGGGCCCGACCGGACCGGACCGCCGCAGGGGCGGGGCGACGAACGCGAGCCGGTCGCCGTCGCCACCACCGCCTTCACCGTCCCGCCGGACCGTCACGAGCCCGACGCCGCACTCCTGGACCAGCCGGTCCGCCGATCGCGGCGTCCCCCCGGCCTCGAGCCAGGCGTGCGCGGAGCCGAGGGTCGGGTGGCCGGCGAACGGCAGCTCGCCGCCCGGCGTCCAGATCCGGACCCGGTAGTCGGCGGCGGGGCCGTCGTCGCGGACGGTGGGGCGCAGCAGGAACGTCGTCTCGGACAGGTTGGTCCAGCGCGCGAACGCCGCCATCTGGTCGTCGGTGAGGTCGTCGGCGTCGTGCACGACGGCGAGCGGGTTGCCCGTGAGGGGGCCCGTGGCGAAGACGTCGACCTGGCGGAATCCGAGGGTGTGCGGCACGTGTCACACGCTAGTCCGGCGTGGGGCGCGCCCGCTGCGCTCGTACCCTGGTGGGGTGCGCGCGGCGACCCTCGACCTCCCGGCGGCCGACCCGGCCGCGACCGTCGTCGCGCCCGCGGACCGGGACGCGCACGCCGCTGCGCACGCCGCCCGGGCCGACCACCTGACCGCGGTGTGGCGCGGCGCCCACGACCGGGGCGAGCCGCACGCGATCGAGGACTTCCTGTTCACCTACTACCCGACCCGCGTGAACCACCTGCGCCGCTGGCACCCCGGACCGGGCGTGGTGCTCGCGGGCACGTCCGAGCACGCCGGCTGGCGCTGGTACCACGAGGTGGCGCTCCCGGACGGCACGGGACAGACGAACACGGGCGTCACGCTCGACACCGCCGCCTTCGTCGCCGACCGCGGCGACACGGTCCGGTACGTGCGCGCCCTCGTGTCCGCGACGGCGGGGCGCCCCGGCACGTTCGGCTGCTTCGGGCTGCACGAGTGGGCGATGGTGTACCGCGACCGGGCCGCGGGTCGCGACCACCGCCACCCGCTGCCCCTGCGGCTGGGGCACGACGGCACGGACGCCGTCGTCGAGTCGCACCGCATCGGCTGCTCCCACTTCGACGCCTACCGGTTCTTCACGCCGGAGGCCACCGACCGCAACCAGCTGCGGCCCAGCCGCGAGCGCCAGCCCGCGATGGAGCAGCCGGGCTGCCTGCACGCCGGGATGGACCTGTACAAGTGGGCGCTCAAGCTGGGACCCGCGGCGCCCGGCGACCTGCTGCTCGACGCCTTCGAGCTCGCCCGCGACATCCGCTACACCGACATGGCCGCCGCCCCCTACGACGTCTCGTCGTACGGCGTCGAGGCCGTCGCGATCGAGACGCCCGAGGGCAAGGCGGAGTACGTGCGCCGCCAGCGCGGGTTCGCCGTGCGCGGGCAGGAGCTGCGGGCGCGGCTGGTCGACGTCTGCGACGCGCTCCTGGGGAGCGCGCCGGACGCCTGACGCGCCAGCCCCGGCGTTCAGTCGCAGACCGTCCCGCTCGCCATCCCGCTCACCATCCCGCTCACCATGGCGCGCCAGGTGAGCGGGCCGACGACACCGTCCACGAGGACGCCGAACGTGGACAGCGCCAGCTGGAGCTCGCGGACCGCCGCCTCGGTCCGCGCCCCGAAGACGCCGTCGACGACGACCGACCCGGTGCGGGCGGCGAGCTCGACCTGCGCGCCGCGCACGGCGTGGCCGCGGTGGCCGTTCGTGACGGTGACGACGAGGGCGTCCCAGGTCCGCGGCCCGACGACACCGTCGACGACCAGCCCGAGGTCGCGCTGCGACGTGCGCACGGCCGCCTCGCTCAGCGGCCCGCACGACGCATCGACGTCGAGGTCGTGGCCGTGCTCGTTCAGCAGGTGCTGCAGCGTGCCGACGGGGCGGGACCGGTCGCCGGGGCGCACGGCGGGCCAGGGGTCGAGGGCTCGGACGGTCGTGACGGGCATCGCCACCTCCTTCGTGGGGCCGGGCCGGGCGGTCGTCGCCCTGGGTGACCCCGGCATCCTCGCGGGGAGGGAGCAGGTGCGCTGCGTGCCGATACGTCAGCGGGCGCGACGTGCGCGCAGCGCGGCCTGCGCGTTGCGGTTGGTGCACGCGGTGGAGCAGTAGCGCCGGGAACGGTTGCGCGACAGGTCGAGTACGAGTCCCTGGCAGTCGGCGTCGGCGCACACGGCCAGCCGCGAGTGCTCGTCGTCGCGGACGACGTCGATCATCGCCATCGCGGTCTCGACGCCGACCCGCGTGGCGAACGGGGCGTCGTCCGCGGTCGCGTGCACGTGCCAGTCCTCGCCCCCGTGCCGCACGAGACGGGGGTGCACCGGCACTCCCGCCAGGAGGTCGTTGACCAGCGCGGCGGCCGTGTCGCGGTCGGCGAGCAGGAGGCGGCGCAGGCGGGGGCGCAGCGCGCGCACCTGGGCGAGCTCCTGCTCCGTGCGGTCGTGCCGGCCGGTGTAGTCGTGCTCCCGGAAGAAGGCGTCGAGGTCGGCGACGGTCTCGAGCGTCTCCGGGGGCTCGGCGGAGTTCACGAGCGCGACGGCGGCCCGGAGCTCAGCCACGGTGTCATGAGCGAACGGCATGTTGACACATTACCCGTCCCACCCCTAGCGTCATGAGTCATGGCAGCAATGGCGCATGACGCGCCCCCCTCGCGGCACACCGGGCTCAGCGCGGGCCTGACGCTCGCCGTCGTCTCCGCGATCACGTTCAGCCTCTCCGGCCCGCTCGCGGCCGGACTGTTCGCGAACGGCTGGAGCCCCGGCGCGGTGGTGCTCGTGCGGGTCGCGACCGGCGCCCTCGTCGTCCTGCCCTTCGGGATCGTCGCCCTGCGCGGCGACTGGTCCCCCGTGCGCCGCAACCTCCGGCTGCTGCTCGCCTACGGCGCGCTCGGCGTCGCCGCCACCCAGTTCTGCTACTTCGCCGCGGTGCAGCACATGCAGGTAGGCCCCGCGCTCCTGATCGAGTACTCCTCGCCCGCAGCGGTCGTCGCCTGGCTCTGGCTGCGGCACGGGCAGCGGCCCGGCCGCGCCACGCTCGCCGGCATCGCCCTGGCCGCCGCCGGCCTCGTGCTCGTCCTCGACCTCACGGGCGCACGGCTCGACCCCGTGGGGGTCGCGTGGGCGCTCGGCGCGATGGTCGGCGTCTCGGCCTACTTCCTGCTCAACGCCCGCACCGACACCGGCCTGCCGCCCCTGAGCCTCGCCGCCGGCGGGCTCACCGTCGGCGCCGTGCTCCTCGGTCTGCTCGCCCTCGTCGGCGTCCTGCCGGTGACCACCTCCGCCGCCCCCGTACGGCTCGCCGACGCCGTCGTCCCCGCCTGGGCCGCGCTCGCGGCGCTGGGCGTCGTGACCGCCGGCGTCGCCTACGTCACCGGCGTCGCGGCCGGCCGCCGCCTGGGCGCGCGACCCGCGTCGTTCGTCGGACTGGTCGAGGTGGTCAGCGCCGTGTTCTTCGCCTGGGTCCTCCTGGACGAGCTGCCGCGCCCCGTCCAGCTCGTCGGCGGGCTGCTCGTCCTCGCCGGGGTCGTGGTCGTGCAGCAGGGCGAGGCGGCCACGCGCCGCGTCGCACCGACGGTCGAACCGGTCGAACCGCTCGCCAAGCCGTAGGCCCCCACGACGCCCGGTGCGAGGATCGCCCCATGTCCCGCGCCCTCTCCGCCGTCCCGTCCACGCCCGTCACCGTCCCCGACCGGGTCCGGGCGCTCGCGGGCGGCGACGACGTCGCGCCCGTGTGGCGCAACGAGCTCGGCGGCCTCACCTTCCGGCTCTCGACCCCCGGGCGTCCCGCCTCCGTCGGGCTCGCCGAGGACGACCGCTACGTCAAGTGGGTCCCGGCGGGCGTCGACGGGCTCGACCTCGACGCCGAGGCCGAACGGCTCGCCTGGGCGGGCCGGTGGACCCCGGTCCCCCGCGTGCTCGACCGCGGGCAGGACGCCGAGGGCCGCTGGCTGCTGACGGCCGGCATCCCCGGGCGCTCCGCCGTCGACCCGCGCTGGCTGGCCCGTCCCGAGACCGCGGCACGCGCGATCGGCGCCGGGCTGCGCGCCCTGCACGACACGCTCCCGGTCGACGACTGCCCGTTCACGTGGAGCGTCGCCGACCGCGTCGGCCGCCTGAGCCCGGCCGCCCGCGCGCAGGTCGGCGACGTGCCCGACGTCGACCGGCTCGTCGTGTGCCACGGCGACCCGTGCGCGCCCAACACCCTGCTCGACGACGGCGGCCGCTGGACCGCGCACGTCGACCTCGACGCGCTCGGCGTCGCCGACCGGTGGGCCGACCTCGCGGTGGCGAGCTACAGCCTGGAGTGGAACTACGGCGACGGGTACGAGCCCGCGTTCTTCGACGCCTACGGCATCGCGCCCGACCCGCGGCGCATCACCTTCTACCGGCGGCTGTGGGACCTCGGCTGAGGACGCAGTCCCCGTACCGAGCGCCGGGTGCCGGTACGGCCTGGAAGAATGGCCCGCGATGACCTCCCCGACCTCGGCCGACGCCGCCCCCCGCCCCGCCGGCACGCTGCTGCCGTACCTGCCCGCACCCACCGGAGGGGCCCCGGACCCCGACGTGCTGTTCGAGGGCTTCGGCGAGTGGGCTACCGGCACGGGGCGCCCGCTGTACCCGCACCAGGAGGAGGCGCTCCTCGAGGTAATGACGGGATCGCACGTGGTGCTGGCGACGCCCACCGGCTCGGGCAAGTCGATGGTCGCGATGGGCGCGCAGTTCGCCGCCCTGGCGAACCGCCGCTCGGGCCGCGGCGGGCGCACCTTCTACACCGCGCCCCTCAAGGCGCTGGTGAGCGAGAAGTTCTTCGACCTGGTCGCCGCGTTCGGGTCGCGCAACGTCGGCATGATGACGGGCGACTCCGCGGTCAACGCGGACGCCCCGATCATCTGCTGCACCGCGGAGATCCTCGCCAACCTGGCGCTGCGCCGCGGGGACGACGACGGCGGCGACGCCGACGACGCGATCGCCCAGGTCGTCATGGACGAGTTCCACTTCTACGGCGACCGGCAGCGCGGCTGGGCGTGGCAGGTGCCGCTGCTCGAGCTGCCGCGCACGCAGTTCGTGCTCATGTCGGCCACGCTCGGCGACACCACCCGGCTGCGCGAGGACCTCACCGAGCGCAGCGGCCGACCCGTCGCGGAGGTCGCGGGCGCCGAGCGCCCGGTGCCGCTGACGTTCTCCTACGTCGTCGAGCCGCTCACCGACGTCATCGCCGAGCTCGTCACGACGCACCGCGCGCCGGTCTACGTCGTGCACTTCACGCAGAAGGACGCCGTCGAGCGCGCCCAGGCGCTGCTGTCCACGCCCCTCGCCTCCAAGGACGAGAAGGCCGCCATCGCCGCCGAGATCGGCGCGTTCCGGTTCGGCACCGGCTTCGGCAAGACGCTCAGCAAGTTCCTGCGCGCCGGCATCGGCGTGCACCACGCGGGCATGCTGCCCAAGTACCGGCGCCTCGTGGAGCGGCTCACCCAGCGCGGGCTGCTCAAGGTGGTGTGCGGCACGGACACCCTCGGCGTCGGGATCAACGTGCCCATCCGCACGGTGCTCATGACGTCCCTGGTGAAGTACGACGGCGAGCGCATGCGCCACCTCACGGCGCGCGAGTTCCACCAGATCTCGGGCCGGGCCGGGCGTGCGGGCTTCGACACGGTGGGCGAGGTGCTCGTCATGGCGCCCGAGCACGTCATCGAGAACCGCAAGCTGCTCGCCAAGGCGGGCGACGACCCCAAGAAGCTCAAGAAGGTGGTGCGCAAGAAGGCGCCCACCGGGTCCGTGAACTGGACGGACTCCACGTTCGAGCGGCTGCGCGACGCCGACCCCGAGCCCCTCACGAGCCAGTTCCACGTCAACCACGCCATGGTGCTCAACGTGCTGGCCCGCACCCGCGACGAGCGGGCCGGCGGCCGCGAGGGCGCCGACCCCGTGGAGGCGATGCGGCACCTGCTCGCCGCGAACCACGACACCGAGGCGCAGCAGGCCAAGCACGTGCGCCAGACGTTCCGCATCTACCGGTCCCTGCGCATCGCGGGCGTCGTGGAGAAGGTGCGCGTGCCGGACCCGTCCCGCCCGGCCGGGTACCGGCCCAGCGTCCGGCTCGTCGTCGACCTGCCGCGGGACTTCGCGCTGAACGCCCCGCTGTCGCCGTTCGCGCTCGCCGCGATGGACCTGCTCGACGTGGAGAGCCCCACCCACGCGCTCGACGTCGTCTCCGTCATCGAGGCGACCCTCGACGACCCCCGCCAGATCCTCTACGCCCAGCAGAGCAAGGCGAAGGGCGAGGCCGTCGCGGCGATGAAGGCCGAGGGCATGGAGTACGAGGAGCGCATGGAGGCGCTCGAGGACGTCTCGTGGCCGCGGCCGCTCGCCGACCTGCTCGAGCCCGCGTTCGCCACGTACAAGCGGGCCAACCCGTGGGTGGCCGACGCCGAGCTCGCGCCCAAGTCCGTGGTGCGCGACATGCTCGAGCAGGCGATGACGTTCGCCGAGCTGGTCAGCGTGTACGGGCTGGAGCGCACCGAGGGCGTGGTGCTGCGCTACCTCGCCGACGCCTACCGTGCGCTGCGCCAGGTCGTGCCCGAGGAGCACCGCTCCGAGGAGGTGCACGAGGTCGTCGAGTGGCTCGGCGAGCTCGTGCGCGGCGTCGACTCGTCCCTGCTCGACGAGTGGGAGCGCCTGCAGAACCCGGTCGACGACGACGCGGACACCGTCGTCGAGGGCGAGCTCGCCGAGGCCGGCGCGGAGGCGCCCGCCCGGCCCGTCACGGGCAACCCGCGCGCCTTCCGGCGCCTCGTGCGCAACGCCATGTTCCGCCGCGTCGAGCTCGCCGCCCGCGAGCACTACGACGCGCTCGGGACGCTCGACGGTGCGCACGGCTGGGACGGCGACGCCTGGGCCGCGGCCCTCGACCCGCTGTTCGAGGCACAGGGCGACGACGCCGTCGGCATCGGCCCGGCCGCCCGCTCCGCCGGGCTTCTGACTGTCCTCGAGCCGGGCGCCGACCTGCCGGGCGGTGCCACGACGGTCACGCCGGACGGCACCGAGCACGGTCAGGTGCCCACCGGCACCTGGTGGGTGCGCCAGGTGCTGGACGACGCCGACGGCGACCACGACTGGGCGATCACCGCCCTGGTGGACCTCGCCGCCAGCGACGAGGCGGGCGCCGTCGTGCTCACCGTGGTGGACGTCGGCCGGTCCTGACGCCGCGGCGCCGGTTGCAAGCAACGCCGACCCGCCCTGTGATCGTCACAGGGCGCCGACCCCGGCGCCCCTGACGTCAGGAGTCCGTGATGGACACCACGACCATCGTCTGGATCGTCGTCGCCGTCGTCGTCGTGCTGCTGCTGGTGCTGCTCGCCGTGATGCTCGCACGCCGGTCGCGGGCCGCCCAGGAGCGCCGGCAGGCGGAGCGGCGCGACGAGGCGGCCGAGCTGCGCCAGAAGGCGGAGCACGACCGGATCGCCGTGCAGGAGCGCGAGGCCGCCGCCGCGAAGCTCGACGCGCAGGCCCGGATGTCGCAGGCGGAGGCCGACCAGAAGGCTGCGGAGGCGGCGCGCCTGCAGGAGGAGGCCCGGAGCCGGGACGCGAGCCTCGGCGAGCGCCGGGCCCAGGTGGACGAGCACCTGCGCCGCGCCGACGAGCTGGACCCGGACCGGCCGGACACGTCGACGGCGGGTCCGACGGACCGACCGGCGGACGGGCCGCGGCACCGCGAGCCGGACGACCGGCAGGCCTGACGGGGCCCTGGCACGGGCGCGTCGGGCGCCCGCTCATCCCAGGTGGAGCACGCCCTGCACGAGGGTGGCGACGCCGCCGGCGTACGCGAGCACCACGAGCCCGCGGCGGACGGCGACGGCCGACACGTGGGGCGCCAGCCGGTCCCCGACGACCAGCCCGGCGACGACAGCACCGAGCACCACGGCCCACTGCCACACGGCGAAGGGCGGGAACGACGCGTCCGTGAGCAGCAGCTTCGCCGCGAGCGCAGCGAGCGCGTTGGTGGCGAAGAACGGCTGCGCGGTCGCGGCGAAGGCGCGGGGCTCCCACCCGCTCAGGACGGAGTAGATGGCCAGGGGCGGCCCGCCGACGCCCGCGGCCACGCTGCCCACGCCGCTCGCCATGCCCGTGACGACCAGCGGGGCCCGGGACCCGGCCCGCAGCGGATGGCGCCCGCCGCGGCGCAGGCGGGTGGTGACGACGGCGAGCGTCATGGCGGCGATCACGAGCGCGCCGATGGTGATCTCCAGGGCCGCCGTGCTGGCGTCGCGCAGCAACAGGGCGGACGGCACCATGACCAGCACCGACGTGGTCGCGAGCCACGCGTAGCGCCGCCAGTCGACGTCGCGCACGACGCGGCCGAGGATCAGGGCGGACGCGATCGAGCCGGCGAGGTTGACGAACAGCACGCCCTCGAGCGGGCCGACGACGAGCACGATGAACGGGCCCGCGACGAGGCCGAACCCCATGCCTGTGACCCGCTGGAGCGCCCCGCCCACGAGGATCGCGAGGACGAGGAGCAGCAGCACCGGACCACCGTACCCGGCCGCAACGTGCGTGCTGACCTGCTCCTCAAACCGCCGGAATGAGGATCAGGTCAGCACGCTCGTTGCGCGACGGGCAGAGCGCGACCGGCAGCGCGCGACCGGGCAGAATCACCCCGTGGCGAAGAAGAGCGGGCAGCGCTCGCACGGGACACAGGCCGTCGTCGCGCTCGACCGGGCGGGGGTGCCGTACGAGCTGCACCCCTACGAGCACGACCCGGCGTCGACGCTGAGCTACGGGCTGGAGGCGGCTGCCGCCCTGGGCGCCGACCCGGCGCAGGTGTTCAAGACGCTGCTGGCGGACGTCGACGGACGGCTCGTGGTCGGGATCGTGCCCGTGGCCGGGTCCCTGGACCTCAAGGCTCTCGCGCGCGCCGTCGGCGGCAGGCGCGCGGTGATGGCCGACCCTGCTGCGGCGCAGCGCGCCACCGGGTACGTGGTCGGCGGGATCTCCCCGCTCGGTCAGAAGCAGCGTCACACCACCGTGCTGGACGAGTCGGCGGCCGCGCTCGACGTCGTCTACGTGTCCGCCGGACGCCGAGGGCTGGACGTCTCGCTCTCCCCCGACGCGCTGCTGCGGCTCACCGACGGCCGGCTGGCCCCGATCGCCCGCGCCTGACGGCGGTCAGTGCCGGTTCAGTGCCGGTTCAGTGCTGGTACGACGGGTACCGCGCGTCGCTGGGCACGATGTCCTTGCCGAGCGGCAGCAGCGAGATCGGGATCATCTTGAGGTTCGCGATCGCGAGCGGGATGCCGATGATCGTGATCGCCTGCGCGATCGCCGTCGTGATGTGCCCGATGGTGAGCCAGATGCCGGCGAACACGATCCAGATGATGTTGCCGAGCACCGACCACCCCCCGGCCTCCGGCTTGTCGACCACGGTGCGGCCGAACGGCCACAGCGCGTACCCCGCGATCCGGAAGGACGCGATGCCCCACGGGATGGCGACGATCGTGACGCAGCACAGGATCCCGGCGGCGGCGTAGCCGAGCGCCAGCCAGAAGCCGCCGAAGACGAGCCAGATGATGTTGAGCAGGGCCTTCACTCCCCCATCCTCGCCCGCCCGCGGCGCGCACCACCACCCGGGATCCCCCTGACCCGACCCTGGTCCGGGCGGCGTGCGCGCGTTCGTAGACTGGCGCCATGCCCACCGACCGTCCCGGGATCCCCGCACGCCTCGCCGCCGTCCACGACCGCGTCGCCGCGGCCGCCCGCGCCGCGGGCCGCGACCCCCGCGACGTCCGGGTGCTGCTGGCCACCAAGACCCAGGACGCCACGACCGTGCTCGACGGGGTGCGCGCCGCCCTCGACCTCGCCGACGCGGCCGGCGACGACCGTCCCGTCCTGGTGGGCGAGAACCGCGTGCAGGAGCTCGTCGCGAAGGCCCCGGCGCTCGCCGCCCTCGTCGCCGCCGGACGGGTCGAGGCCCACCTCATCGGGCACCTGCAGAAGAACAAGGTGAACGCCGTCCTCGTCGCCGCGACGGGCGTCGACTCGGTCGACTCCCTCGACCTCGCCCGGGCGCTGTCCACCCGCTGCGCGCGCGACGGCCGCACCCTCGACGTCCTCGTGCAGGTCAACGTGTCCGGCGAGGACAGCAAGTCCGGCGTCGCGCCCGACGACGCCGCGGCGCTCGCACGCGACGTCGCCGCGCTGCCCGGCCTGCGTCTCACCGGCTTCATGACCATCGGCGCCCGCTCGGACGACGACGCGCTCGTGCGCGCCGGATTCGCCCGCCTGCGCGCCGTGCGCGACGACGTCCTGGCGAGCGGCGCGCCCGGGACGTCCGACGCCCGCGAGCTCTCCATGGGCATGACCGGCGACCTCGAGCTCGCCGTCGCCGAGGGGGCCACCGTCGTCCGCGTCGGCACCGCCGTCTTCGGCGCGCGCCCCACCCCGCCCCCGTCGAGGTAGCCGGGGCACTACCTCGGCACGGCCCGCACTACCTCGGCAGTACTCGTACTACCTCGACAGGACCCGCACTACCTCGGCACTGCTCGTGCTACCTCGGCACTGCTCGTGCTAGCTCGGCAGGGCTTGTGCTACCTCGGCAGGACCCGTACTACCTCGGCAGGACCCGTGCTACCTCGGCAGGGCTCGTGCTACCTCGACGGGGCGGCACCCAGACGTGCGAGGGCGCCGCGGACGCCGTCCCCGCCGGCGAGGGCGTCGCGGGCGGACGCGACGTCCACCCCGGCGAGCAGCATGACGAGGGCGACCTGCACCTCTCCGTCCGCGTCGGCGAGGACGGGCGCGCACACCTCGGGCGTCAGGCCGGTCGCCTGGCTGAGCAGCCGCACGAGCCGTGCGCGGAGCTTCGCGTTGGTGGCGCGCACGTCCACCATGAGGTTCGAGTACGTCTTGCCCAGGCGGATCATCGTGGCGGTGGAGAACGTGTTGAGCACGATCTTCTGCGCGGTGGCGGCCTTCATCCGCGTGGAGCCGGTGACGGCCTCGGGGCCCGTGTCGACGAGGATCGCGACGTCCACCCGCCCGGCCAGCGGCGCCGCCGGGTTGGCACTGACGAGCGCGGTGCGCGCGCCGCGCTCACGGGCCAGGTCGAGCGCGCCGCCGACGTACGGGGTGCGGCCGCTCGCCGCGAGCCCGACGACGAGGTCGTGCGGGCCGACGTGGTCGAGGTCCCGGCGGCCCGCCTCGGCGTCGTCCTCCGCGCCCTCGACCGCGAGCGTCATCGCGTCCGGCCCGCCGGCGAGGTGGGCGTCGAACCACTCCGTCCCGACGTCGTACGTCGGCGAGAGCTCGACGGCGTCCAGCACGCCGAGGCGCCCGGACGTCCCCGCGCCCACGTAGTGCACGCGACCGCCCGCGCGGATCGCCTCGACGGCGAGCTCCACGGCCTGCGTGACGCGGGACTGCTCGGCCCGCACCACGTCCGCGACGCCGGCGTCCTCGTCGAGGATGAGCCGGACCACGTCCGCCGCGGGCAGCAGGTCGATGTCGGTGGTGCGCGGGTTGCGCTCCTCCGTCGGCGAGACGAGCCGCGCGACCTCGAGCAGGTCGTCGGGCGTGTCGACGGGGGTTCCGGTGGGGTCGGTGGCGTTCGCTCCGCTCATCGGTGGCTTCCTCTCGGGGTCGTCAGGAGGCTCGCGCTCGTCAGAGTGCCCGGGGGCGAGGTGGTGAGGACGAGGCGCCGTACGGCGCCTCGCACGGGGGTGACGGGCAGGGGGGTCGGCGGGGTGAGCGACCCCAGGACGACGGGGCGGCGGGCGCCCGTGGCCTGCCGCCGCTGCGGGCCGGGGGCGGTGCCCGGCACGCCGTGCACGCCGAGGAAGCCGAGCAGGGCGAAGAGGTATGCCTCCTTGCCGTCCCCGGGCAGCCCGAGCTCGTCGGCCGTGACGAGCTCGGTCGTGGTGGGCAGGTGCGCCCGCAGACGGTCGACGAGCACGGGGTTGCGCGCGCCGCCGCCGGAGATCACGACGCGCCCGACGCCTCCCGCCGGGCCGTGCTCGGCGAGCGAGCGGGCCACGGTGGTCGCCGTGAGCTCGGTGAGCGTGGCCACGAGGTCGGGGATGCTCAGCCGGTCCGCGCTCAGTCCTGCGGCGGCGAGCTGGGTCGCGACGTACTCGCCGTCGTACAGCTCGCGGCCCGTGGAGCGCGGGACCGGGAGGTCGTAGTACGGCTCGGCGAGCAGCGCGTCGAGGGCATCCGGGTCGACCGTCCCCTGCGCGGCGAGCGCCCCGTCGCGGTCGAACGGCTGGCCGGTGAGGCGCTGCACGACGTGGTCGACGAGGCAGTTCCCCGGTCCGGTGTCCCAGCCGAGGACGGGCGTGTCGCGTGCGCCGACGATCGTCAGGTTGGCGATCCCGCCGACGTTCAGCGCCGCCGTGTCGCGGGCGCCCTCCTCGCCGTCGTGCCCGAGCCACAGCGAGTCGAGGACGCTCACCAGGGGCGCACCCTGCCCGCCGGCCGCGACGTCGGCCACGCGGAAGTCGCTCACCACGGGCCGGCGGGAGCGCTCCGCGACCCAGGCGGGGTTGCCGAGCTGCAGGGTGCCGCGCGTGCGCCCCGCGACCACCCAGTGGTGCAGCGTCTGGCCGTGCGAGGCCACGAGGTCGGCGTCGCCCCCGGCGAGGTCGTCCACGGCGCGCCGGGCGGCGGCGCCGAGCTCCTGCCCGACGAGCGTGTCGAGCTGGCACACCTCGCCCATGTCGACGGGCGCTGGTGGCAGGGCCGCGAGGATCCGCCGCCTCAGGTGGTCGGGCCAGGGGTACTCGGTGTGCCCGAGCGGGCGCAGGTGCAGGGAGCCGTCCGCGCGCAGGTCGAGGTCGGCGGCTGCGGCATCGATCGCGTCGACGCTCGTGCCGGACGAGATGCCGATGACGATCATCGCCCCACCCCCGCACGCGAGGTCGCGGGGGCGAGCAGAGCCACCGCGGCCTCGGCGTTGGCGCGTCCGGTGCCGCAGGCGAGCACGGTCGGGGGCAGCCCGCCCGGCAGCGCGGCGAGCCACCGCTCCCCCGCCTCCGGGACGCCGGTGTGGACGACGACGAGGTCCGGCCGCACGCGCTGCAGCGCGGCCAGCCGGTCGTGCTCGGCGCCGCCCGGCACCGGTTCGCGGGTCACGACGACCAGCGGGGCGGCACCCGGCCCTGCGGACCGGGCGAGGAGCTGCCCGCGCAGCTGGTCGAAGCCGGCGTCGTCGAGCCGGGCACCCGGCCCCGGGTGCAGGCCCGCGCCGGGCCAGCGTTCCTGGACGGCACGCTGCACGTGCGTCGCCGTGCGGCCGGCGGCGTGGTCGAGGCGCAGACGCAGGTCGACGACGTCGGGTGCGTCGGCGAGCGCCGGGACCGCGGGGCCCACCGTGCGGACGGCGCGGCGTGCGATCTCGGCGCCGACGACGGCGAGCGCCTCCTGCGCCCGGAGCGCGGCGTCCCGTCCGGTGTCCACGAACCCACGCCGCGCGCGCAGCCGTGCCGCGAGCGCGTCGGTGCGCCGGCGGGACGCGGCGAGCCGTTCCAGCGTGAGGCGACCGGTGCGGACCGCGTCGGAGAGCGCCTCGACGGCGGAGCGGAACAGCGCCTCGTCCTCGCGCCCCGCCGTGGTGCCGAGGCACAGCAGGTCCGCACCGCCCTCGACGGCGCGGACCGCGACCTCCCCCACGTCCGCCCCGTCCGAGACGGCGCGCATGTCGAGGGCGTCGGTGATCACGGGGCCGGCGTGGCCGAGCTCGCGGGCCAGGGCGGCCACGGCAGGTTCGAGCGACGCCGGCGCGGGGCCGAGCGCCGGCACGACGACGTGCGCCGTCATGAGGGCGTCGGCCGCGGGGGCGTCATCGGTGCCGACGCCGTCCGTCGCGAGGGCGGTGGCGAACGGCACGAGGTCCCGTCGGTGCAGCGTGTCGAGGTCGGCGTCGACGACGGGCAGCTCGAGGTGGGAGTCGGTGGTGGTCGAGCCGTGCCCGGGGAAGTGCTTCGCGCACGTCCCCGCGCCCCCGCGCTGCAGCCCGCGCGCGAAGGCGGCGCCGTGCCGTGCGACGAGGTCCGGGTCGGTGCCGAACGCGCGCACCCCGATCACCGGGTTGCCCGGCGCGTCCACGTCGAGCACGGGGGCGAGGTCGAGGTCGACGCCGACGGCCACGAGCAGCCGGCCGAGCGCCTCCCCGGCGTCGCGGGTCAGCCCGGCGTCGTCGACCGCGCCCAGCGCCGCGGCGCCGGGCAGGGACGACCCGGCCGAGGCCTCGAGCCGCGACACGTCGCCGCCTTCCTCGTCGGTCGCGACGAGGAGGTCGGGGGCGGCCTCGTGCAGGCGGGCGGTGAGCGCCGCCGTGGTCGCGAGGTCCGGCGTGTTGTGCGCGAACAGGACGACGCCGGCGAGGCCGTCGCGCGCGGCGGCGAGCAGCCAGCCGGGTGGCGTGCTGCCCGAGAACCCCGGGAGCAGCACCCCGAGCACGGCGCGCCGGACGACGTCGGCGCCGGGCGCGCTCATCCCTTCACCGCCCCGGCGGTCAGGCCGGAGGCGAGCCGCCGCTGGACCAGGATGAAGAAGATCATCACGGGCACGGTGATGATGGTCGAGGCCGCCATGATCGAGCCCCAGTCGTTGGAGTGCTGCCCGAAGAACGACCGCAGACCGATGGCCACCGTGTAGTTCTGGGTCTCGCCGCCGAGCAGCGTCATCGCGAAGACGAACTCGTTCCACGCCGTGATGAAGCTGAAGATGCTGGTGGCCACGAGCCCGGGCGCCACGAGCGGGAGCAGGATGGAGCGGAACATCCGGCCCCAGGTGGCGCCGTCCAGGTAGGCGGCCTCCTCCAGCTCGACCGGCACGGCCGCGACGAAGCCGCGCAGCATCCAGATGCCGAACGGCAGGGCGAGCGCGACGTACACGACGACGAGGCCGGTGAGCGTGCCGAGCAGCTCCAGGTTGCGCACCTGCACGAACAGCGGGATGACGAGCGCCTCGAGGGGCACCATCTGCACGACGAGCACGAGCATGAGCACCTGGGTGCGCAGCTTGAAGCGGAACCGCGCCACCGCGACGGAGGCCAGCAGGGCGAGCAGGGACGACGCGAGCACCGTCAGCAGCGCCACCAGCAGCGAGTTGCGCAGGAAGACGTCGAAGCCGCCGTCGGTGAGCACGAACTCGAAGTGCTCCAGGGTGGGCTCGGCGGGCACGAACGACGACCCGCGGCCGGCCTTGCCGTCGAAGGCGCTCACGAGCATCCAGTACGCCGGGAACAGCGTGAAGACGAGCAGCAGCGTGACGGCCACGCCCTTGCCCACCTGGACCGTGGTCGAGGGGCGGCTCACAGCTCCTCCTCCTTCAGGATGGTGCGCACGTAGGCGACGGTGATGCCGAGCAGCAACAGGGTGAGCAGGACGGCGATGGCGGCGCCGAAGCCGTACCGGTTCTGCCCGAACGACTCCGTGTACGACCACACCCCGAGGTTGAGCACGTCACGGTTGCTGCCCGCGCCGCCCGGCATGAGGTAGACCTGCGCGAACACCTTGAAGTCCCAGATGGTCGACAGGATGATCACGACCGCGAAGATCTGCCGCAGCTGCGGCACGATCACCGAGAAGAACCGGCGCCACGGTCCGGCGCCGTCGATCTGGGCGGCCTCCAGGAGCTCCTTCGGCACGCCGAGCAGGCCGGCGAGCACGGTGATGGCGACGAACGGGAAGCCGTGGTGCACCACGTTGAGGAGCACGATGGCGTAGAACGACCAGCGGTCGGTGAACCAGTTCACGGGCGCGTCCTGCAGCCCGAAGGACTGCAGGACGTGGTTGAACACGCCGCGGTCGGCGTCGAAGATCCAGATCCACACGTACGTGCCGGTGACGGCGGGCATCGCCCAGGCCGCCATGATGGCGCTCGACACGACGGTGCGCCAGAAGCGCCCGAGCGAGGCGAGCAGCACCGCCACGGCGGTGCCGAACACGACCGTGCAGGAGACGGACAGCACAGCGAACACCACGGTGTTCGGCAGCACCACCGCCCAGAGCTGCTCGGAGGTGAAGATCTCGGTGAAGTTGTCGAGGCCGATCCAGTTCGGCTCGCCGGAGACGATCTCCTTCAGGCCGTAGTCCTGCAGGGAGAACAGCACCACCCGCACGAGCGGCCACAGGAGCAGCACGGCGAGGACGAGCAGGGCGGGCGCCAGCAGCATCCACGGGCGCGTGCGCGCGAGCAGGGACCGACCGGGCGGGCGGCGCCCGCCGGGCCCGGGCTGCTGCCCGGGCCCGGGCGAATAAAAACAACAAACCCAG